>CAZCBG010000013.1:0-11446 GCA_964496885.1 uncultured Bacteroides sp.
TACACTTATTTAATTGAATAACAAAGAATTAAATTATAGAAGACCCCTTAATATTTATAATTCGTAATCCAAGTTACCTCCTCCCCATCTCTTCTTTTAAAAGGAGAAAGGATGTTCTACGGTTTAATATTTGAGAAAATTCTTAATTCCTAATTCATAATTCGTAATTTGTATTTCTTTAAGAGATACTTCACTTCGTTCAGTATGATAAAAGGAAATTCTTAATTCTTAATTTTTAACTGTCTAAATATTTTCTCTTTTAGTTCCTCATCATTTAACGGTTTGCAGATAAAATCGTTGCAGCCTGCTGCCAGTGCCTTTTCTTTTTCATCGGATTGATTATAAGCAGTTTGGGCAATAATGATCACTTTTTGGTTAAATTGCCTGATGCGTTGGGTAGCTTCAATACCATTCATTTGGGGCATCTGGATATCCATGAGTATCAAATCGATTTCGGGATGAAGCTGAAGGGTTTCCAATGCTAATAGGCCGTTTTTTGCTTTGTAAACGCTGTTACAAAACTTTTTAACCATCATTGATAGTAGCATTTCCGAAACTTCATCATCTTCGGCTATTAAAATATTGAGTAGTTCAGTCTTTTTATCTGTGTTTTCAGCTTGACTTATATTTTCGGTTGGGTTTATTTCAAGTGGTTCAGCAGCAATTGGAAGGCTGAAATAAAAGCATGAACCCTGGTTTACTTCGCTTTCTATCCATAATTTGCCTCCATGCTTTTCGATAAAATCCCTACAGATAATTAATCCCAAACCCGTGCTGGTTTCGCCTTCGGTGCCATTTCTGCTTGTCGTTATATCCATCCTGAAAAGGTTGTCTATCCTTTTTTGGTCCATGCCAATACCATTGTCTCTGATCGAAATTACACAGCTGTTTTCGTTGGTTGCTTTTGCCGAAATAAGAATATCCCCATTTTTGTTCGTAAACTTCACAGCATTCAAAACCAGGTTGCGTAATATGGTTTGTAGAATATTGGTATCTGCAAAAACTTCCAGTTGATGGGGTATTTCGTAAACAATATCAATATTTTTGTTTTTGGCGAATTCGACCACCATTTCAATGCTTTCATTCATAATGGGTAACAATAACACTTTGTTAGGACGAAATGGGATCAATCCTTGTTGTATCCTTGACCATTCGAGGAGGTTTTCGAGCAAACGGAAGAGGTTGGTGGCGGAGTTTCTCATACTCACAGCAAATTTTTGTATCTCATCCATTGTTAAATCCTCTAATTCTTCGGCCATTATTTGTGTAAGACCCAGAAAGCTGTTGAAAGGGCTGCGTAAATCGTGGGCAATAATGGAGAAGTATTTGTCTTTTTCGGCATTTAATTTCAGCAATTCTTCGTTTTTTAGTTTTATTTCGGCTTCTGACTGTTTGCGACTGCTGATATCGTTGGCCACACCAATGAGGGCAATTTGCTCGCCCTTATCATTATGAATAATTGAAGTAGATAAAAAAACAGGGAATTCACTTCCGTCTTTGCGGCAATTGAGAATTTCACCCTGCCATCCTCCATTGATGGTTGCAGTAAGAATATTTTCAACATCGGCAGGGGTATTGTTTGGTGAACGAAACATGTCAATAGATTTTCCCAGGATTTCATTTTCTTCGTATTGATAGGTTTTTAAAAATGCCTCGTTGACAAAGATAATCTTATCTGAATTATCAGTAATGCTCACACACTCACTAATGCTTCGGATGGCATGGGCCAGCATCGAAACATTTTCTTCTGTTTGTTTGCGTGACGTAATGTTGGAAATTAAAATATGGCGTGCTTTTTGGCCTTTGTAATTTACGGTATGGGATGTAATTTCAACAAAGATGATGTCTCCGTTTTTCCTGACATTTCGCCATTCCCCACCAGGATTTTCACCACTTCGGGCAAAATCTATGTCTTTCAAAAGCAAAGAAATATCATCTTCGGAGTGGATATCCTTCAGGGTTTTCGAAAGAAATTCTTTTTCTGAATATCCGTAAAGATTACAGCAGGCATCATTTACTTCAAGAAAAACCAGGGTTTCCAAATCGTAAATCATCATGGGCTGAGGGTTATTGGCAAACATAAAACGGTAATTTTCTTCACTTTCCCGTAGGGCTTCATCCATTTGTTTGCGCTCGGTGATATCCTGTATGGTGCCCAGCATCATTATCGGTTGATGTTCTGCATTAAATTTTAGCCTGCCGATTCCGTGTACCCAACGTACAACTTTGTCGTTCTGACGGATGATTTTATATTCTTTATCAAAATCGGTTTGCTGCCCGATAACTTTTTCTATAAAATATGCGTTCATCAGCTCCTGCCATTCAGGAGCTAAGAGTGCTGTCCATCCTTCTACGGATCTGATATAATCGGCATCAATCCCAAAAATCTGATCCATTACTTCCGAACTTGTCCATTGACCATTCTCAATATTCATGACATAAGTTCCCAGCATTGCTATCGTTTGGGTTTCTTTTAAAAATTCTTCATTCTCTTTCAGTTTCGCTTCAGCTTTTTTACGTTCAGAAATATCGCGGTGGAAACTTTGTATTAAAGAGATCCCATTAATAGTAATGAGAGATACCGATGCCTCTAACTGAATGATATGACCATCCTTGTGATAATGCTTCACTTCGAAAGTAAGTTGTTTATTTTCAAGAATTTGTTTCATTCTTTCGGGCATCATACTGGAAGTTTCGGGTGTATCCAGGTCTTTAATATTTATATTCAGCATTTCATCAACGGTGTAACCGTGCATGTGAGCAAAGGACTCGCTCACTTCAAGCAGTTCTCCCTTCAAGCTCATTATAAAAATACCTTCACCTGCTTTTACAAAAAGAGACTGATAGCGGTTTTCGCTTATACTCAGGCTCTCTTTAGCTCTTTTGAGTTCATCGAGTTGATTTTCCAGTTCTATCTGTTGTACTTTATACTCGTGAATAAGCTTCAGGGTTTCAGCTTCCGAAAGTTGTAAATTATTTTCCGATGGTTTCTTATTCAACAAGGCTTCTGCCTTCTGACGAAGAAATGCTGCAGTTTCTGACGGTTTAAATTTCATTTTTTTATTTGGTAAAATGTAATTTGATAATGTTTTTTTGTTATACTGAACGAAGTGAAGCTCCTTATCCAATTTTTTTGTCATGCTGAACGAAGTGAAAAATCTCGTAAAATTGAATTTTAATGAATGAGATTCCTCGCTATCACTCGGAATGACAAAAGATGAATTTAGTCTCTCAGTCTCTCAGTCTCTCAGTCTCCCTTTCGCTCCCTCGTCTTTTCGTAATTCGTAATTTATTTATGAGATGCTTCACTTCATTACTAATGACAAGTTTTTATAAATATCATAATTTCATTGAGTTACTAATTCTGCTTTTAATTCTTTCGTAAGTCTTTTTTATGCATTTTTTTGTCATTTATCTTCAAGCATTTTTCTAAATGTTAAAACTCAGCATGACAAAAGAAAAGTCTATTCGTAATTCGTAATTTTTAATGAATCTCCCACTTCTTTCCATGTTTTCTGATCATGGTTTGCAATTCATTTATCCTGATGGGTTTTGAAATATAATCGTTGCAACCTGCTTGCAGTGCTTTTTCTTTGTCGCCTAACAATCCATAAGCAGTTTGTGCGATAATAATTACCTCTTTGTCAAATTCACGGATTTTTCGGACCGCTTGATAACCATCCATTTCCGGCATTTTTACATCCATCAGTATCAAATCAATATCAGGATGAAGCTTGAAGACTGACAAAGCTTGCAAACCTGTTTTGGCAACGATTATTTCTTTGCTGAAGTTTTTCACAGCTATTTTGATGAGCAATTCCGATATCTCGTTGTCTTCGGCTATCAATATTTTAAGTTTTTTAATTTGTTTAGTGAAGCCTTGCTTGCTGTCCGTTTCAGGTTGTTTTTTGATTTCAGCAATTGGAAGCCGGTAAGGCAAGCTGAAATAAAAACTGGAACCGACACCCACTTCACTCTGCACCCAAATTTTGCCTCCCAGCATTTCTACATACGCTTTTGAAATGGATAAGCCCAGTCCTGCACCCTGAAAAGCATGTTTGTCGGTGATGTCGGCCTGAATAAATCGTTCAAAAATAGCTTTTTGTCTGTCGGAGGGTATTCCGATACCGCTGTCTTTTACATAAAATACGATTTCGTTTTCATGCTCACTTTGCTGCGTTTTTGCTGCTGTCGACATTAATTGATAGCCTATTTCTATGTTGCCTTGATCGCAGAATTTAATCGCATTCTTAACCAGGTTGATAAGAATGGCATTCAGTTTTTCCTGGTCAGTCAAAATAATGGCTTGAATGCCAGGCAAGGTATTCTTAAAAGAAAGCTTGATTCCTTTTTTTTCGGCTTCGGGTTTAAAGAAGTTGTATATCTGTTCGCATTGCTCGTTGATATTGCAGTTTGAAACTATCAGTTTCATCTGACCTGATTCTATTTTCGAAATATCAATAATGTTGTTGATGAGATTAAGTAAACGGGCTCCACTTTTCTCGATGATGTTGATATAGCTTTTTTGATCTTCATCTTTGAGTCCTACCTCTTTCAATAATCCGGCAAAACCAAGTATCCCATTCATGGGTGTACGGATTTCGTGACTCATATTGGCCAGGAAAGCAGATTTTAGATGGTCGCTTTCTTCGGCATGTTCTTTGGCGATTTTTAGCTCCTCCTCTGTTTGCTTGCGTTGAGTGATGTCGAAACAATGTCCGATATAACCTATAAATTTGTTTTGGCTATCGTAATTTGGGCTACCCAAATCCAGTATCCATCTGTATTCGCCGCTTGCATGCCTAAGGCGGTATTCCATTTCGAATGCCTGGCGATTGTCAAATGCAAAGGTATAGGTTTTCAAACAATCGTCGAAATCATCAGGATGGACACCTTCTGCCCAACCGTTGCCTATTTCCTGTTCAAGACTCCGTCCTGTAAACTTAAGCCAGGTTTGGTTAAAATAATTGCATAATTTATCGGTGCCGGCTCTCCAGATCAATGCCAAACCGGAATTGGCCAGATTGTAGTATTGCACTTCTTTTTCACGCAGCTCGTTCTCGGCCAGTTTTTGTTTGCTGATATCAATGGCTGTAATCAGAAATTCTTTTCCGTTTTCGTCAAGTATGCCACTCATGTATACATAGCTGACAGGCGTGCTTTTTGTTTTTAGTTCAAGCTCACAGTATGCAATGGTAGTGCTGCTTAGTATTTTCTCAAGGAAATGTTGGAAAACGGGTTTAGAAGCATCGGAAACAAAAAAGCCAAAAAGGCTGTTTATTAAATCCTTGCGGTCTTTACCCAGCATTTTTGCACCAAAGATATTGATTTCGAGTATGTCCGCTTTTTTGGACAGTGTAAAATAGCCCATGGGTGCAAAATCGTAAAGTGCATAGTATTTTTCGGCAATATTTTGCGCAGCAGCCTCTGAACGCATGAGTTCTTCCGTCTGCATTTCGAGTTCTATCTGATGCACCTCCAGATCATGAATAAGCTTGAGTACATCAGTATCCGAAAGTTGATCCGTCGTTACTGAGGATTTCTTTTTCTGTAACTCTTCTGCCTTTTTGCGAAGCAGTGATTTTGTTTCTGATTTTATGGGTTTCATGGCTTCATTTATCAGTAAAGTTAATCGTTGTGTTTTTTCGTAATTCTCTCAAGACACCTCATCCCCATCCCTTCTCCTAAGATGAGAAGGGAGGTTCTTCGGTTTAATATTAGTGAAAATTCGTAATTCTTAATTCTTAAATTTTTAATTCGTAATTTATTTATGAGATGCTTCACTTTGTTACTAATGACAAGTTTTTGTAAATATCACAATTTCATTGAGTTACTAATTCTGCTTTTAATTCTTTAGCAAGTCTTTTTTATGTATTTTTGTCATTTATCTTCAAGCATTTTTCTAAATGTTAAAACTCAGCATGACAAAAGAAAATGAGTCGCAATTCCTAATTCCTAATTTTTAATTTTTAATTCTTAATTCTTATTCGTTCTGATCTGGCATTGAATGACCTTAGTATCGCCTACCAGGTATACATTGCTGATGAACTCAACATTTATTTTTTTGCCATCCATAGTGTTTAGGGGTAAATCCTGGTACCTCAAAAATTCCTTTTGTTGGAGTTCTAAAAATTTTTCTTTATTGGCTATGATGTCTTTGAGTGCACCGATTTCCCAGATGGCTTTTTCGAAAAATTGAGATTTTGTATAGCCCAACATATCAATCATATATGGATTCACATCCATTATCATTCCGGTTTCGGCATCTAAAATCAGCACTCCATCCTGGGATGTTTCAAAAAGGCGGCGGTAGCGGGTTTCAGAAATATTAACCGCATCATTTATTTTTTTCAGATCGATTTCCATCTTTTTGGCCATGGATATATCGGTAAATGTTAAAACCAGCCCATCAATACGGTCATCCATGGTGCGATAGGGCATTATGCGAACCGCAAACCATCTTCCGTCAATTGTTGTAATTGAATTTTCATTCGTCAAGAGCGTTTTGAGTACCTTCAATGCATGAATTTCAATATCCGGATAGATCAAATTGCTTACCAAATCGGTAAAGGGCCTCCCTATATCAGTGTTGCGAAGTTTGAATATATTCACAATTGAATCGGTAAATCGGCGGATGTTCATTTCCTTGTCGAGAAAAAGCGTGGCAATTTCGGTACTGTTGAGCAGGTTTTTCATATCGTTGTAGGCCAGAATAAAATCGCTTACCTTGCTTTGCAATTCGATATTCACAGTTTGCAGTTCTTCGTTGAGGCTTTGCATCTCTTCTTTGGAAGTGGTGAGCTCTTCGTTGGTCGATTGCAGTTCTTCGTTGGTCGATTGCAGTTCTTCGTTGGTCGATTTCAATTCTTCCTGTGAGGTTTGCATTTCTTCGCGGGTGCTTTGCAAGTCCTCAACACTTCTTTGTAATTCATTTTCCAATTCTCTTTGTCGTAAATTGGATTTTGATTTACCGGTTTTTGGGTTTATTTCCTCCTTTTCGTAGATTAAAGGTATATCTGTAAAGACAATTAAAACCATGCCTTTTAATGCAGACGGACTTTCGATGCGCTGAACTGTAATATCTACATAATGTGTACCTCCATTGCTCCCTAATTTGACATGCGAAACGATGACAGGATCAAAGTTTTGCAAGGCTTTGCGGAAAGCAATGGGCAATGCGTCGCCCAGGCCTTCGCGGGCCATTACAAAAATATTCCAGTTGGCTTTGCCAGCGACCGGCTCAAGGTATTTGCCGGTACGGCCTGTAATATAAATGATATCACCTTTGTTGTTTACCAATACACTGGCCGGTGAAAATCGTTGCAACAAGAGCTGATCGGCAAGCGTCTGAATATTTTCATTCACTTTCATTGGTTTGGCATTTTCGTTGGTTTTTGTAGTTGAACGATGAAATGAGGATGGAAAATCTATCAGTAAATTTTCGTTGGTATTTTGTGAGCGTTGAAAAATTTTATTTCGGGCATCCAGTTCAATAAAACCCTGGGTATTTCCGCTCAATGATTCGGCTGTACCCAGAACCATGATTCCTCCCGGAAGGAGACTGTAGTTGAACAACGACATCAGTTTTACTTGTAATTCGGGTTCCAAGTAAATCAGCAAATTTCGGCAGCTGAGCAGGTCGAGTTTGGTAAAGGGAGGGTCTTTAATTACATTGTGGGGCGCAAAAACTATCATTTCGCGAATGACAGAATTTACCCGGTATCCATCGCCCTCAAGGGTAAAAAACCTATTGAGGCGATCGGTTGAAACATCGGCCAAAATATTTCTTGGAAAATATGCTCTACGGGCAATTTCAACAGCATCTATATCGAGGTCTGTGGCGAAAATCTGCAAGGTAAGATTTCTGTTCTTTTTAATTTTCTCCAAGACTTCTTTAAAAACAATGGCCAGTGAATAAGCCTCTTCGCCGGTAGAACAACCTGTAACCCAGGCACGCAATACATATCCGTTGGGCAAATCGTTCATCAAGTCAGGAAGTACTTCGTTTTTTAACTTTTCCCATACAGCTGTATCTCTAAAAAAGCTGGTAACGCCTATGAGCAATTCTTTGAAGAGAATGTCAATTTCTTTTGGATTTTCTTGCAAAAAGCGAACATAACTGGCTATCTTCTCAATTTGATGAACCCCTTTTCGCCTATCAATCCGACGACTTATCGTGTTTTTTTTATAGGCCGAAAAATCGTGACCCGAATGTTCGCGCAATAATATGATAATTTTATCAAGATTCGTTTTGATTTTAGTATCTGAATCGGGATTGATTTTATCATATTTTAAGTATTTCAGGTAATCGATCAGTCGTGCAGGCAATTCTTCGGCAGGTGCTACGATATCTGCTATAACTGTTTGAATGGCTGCATTGGGCATTCCATCGAATTTGGCAGTTTCGGGTTGTTGCACCAATACCAGGCCATTTTTTTCTTTGATGGCTTTTATACCCAGGCTACCATCGGAGCCCATGCCCGAAAGGATGATGCCGATGCTTTTCTCCTGGTGGTCGAGTGCCAGTGAGCGCAGGAAGAAGTCGATGGGTAAACGCAACCCACGTGTTTCAATTGGATCAAAAAGTAGGAGAATGCCATTGAGCAACGAAAGGCTTTTGTTGGGTGGTATCACATATACACAATTGGGTTTCACTTTCAGATGATCGCTTGCCTGAAGCACTTTCATGCTTGTAATTCGCTGCAGGAGTTCAGGCATTATACCCACATGGGTGGGGTCAAGATGCTGTATTACTACAAAGGCCATGCCACTATCTTTGGGCATCGCTCCAAAAAACTGCTCCAATGCTTCCAATCCACCTGCCGAGGCACCGATGCCTACGATAGGAAAGTTTGAAAGATTTGACTTTTTAACTTCATCTTCAGTAACTTCGGGTATTGCTTTTTTATCCCCTTCTGTGCTTTTTTTAGTTGTTGCCATACGATAAGAAATTTTAAGAATTTCAATCAATTTAGCTTGCAAATTTCAGAATAATTACTGATAATCAGCTGGTTTCAAATTTTAGCTTGCAAATTAAATCCAAAGACGAATATAAAAAAACCTGTCGGTCAAACTTTTTGGAAGAAATATAAACCCTAAATTAAAAGACCTCAAATATAAGCAATTATTTTAATAAATGGCTATCTTTTATTTTATATTTATGGAGGCGATTTGGATACTGAGAGTGGGAGGGAGCGTAGGAGTGAAAAGAGACGAAGGGACTGAGAGACTAAGAGACGAAGACGTTCATATTCTTTTGTCATTCCGAGTGATAGCGAGGAATCTCATTCATTTAAATTCAATTTAGGAGATGCTTCACTTCGTTCACATGACAAAAGACAGAGAAAGAGATGCTTCACTTCGTTCAGCATGACAAAAGACAGAGAAAGAGATGCTTCACTTCGTTCAGCATGACAAAAGACAGAGAAAGAGATGCTTCACTTCGTTCAGCATGATAAAAGACTATATCAGTTGTCACTGTTTACTGATCACTGATTAAAAAATGCTTTCGTATGATTTCAGCTTTTGCCTTGCCTATGAGGTTTTGAATTTCAGTTGCATCCGCTTTTTGTATGTTTTTTACGGATTTAAATTTCCGCAGCAATGTCTGTGCTGTCGAAAAGCCTATACCCTCGATATCGGTCAGTACCGATTTTATCAATGCTTTTTGACGTTGACCGCGATGGTGTGTGATGCCAAAGCGATGGGCTTCGTCGCGCAACTGCTGTATGATTTTAAGGGTTTCCGATTTCTTATCGAGGTACATGGGGATGGAATCGTTGGGATAATAGATTTCTTCCAGTTTTTTGGCGATGCCTATGATGCTGATTTTCCCTCTTAGTTCTAATTTTTCGAGACTTTTTACCGCCGAGCTCAATTGCCCCTTGCCACCATCTACGATGATCAACTGAGGCAAAGACTGGTTTTCTTCGAGCAGCCGTTTGTAACGACGATACACCACTTCCTCCATCGAAGCAAAATCGTTGGGACCTTCCACGGTTTTGATGTTGAAATGACGGTATTCTTTTTTATCGGCTTTTGCATTTTTAAAAACCACCATGGCAGCAACAGGGAAGGCACCCTGAATGTTGGAATTGTCGAAGCATTCGATATGGGAGGGGATTTCGTTCAAACGCAAATCTTTCTTCATCTGGTTCAAAATTCGTATGGAATGGCGTTCAGGGTCTACCAGGTCTTTTTGTTTTTGTTTTTCGAACTTGTAGTATTTGGCATTTCGTTCCGACAAATCGAGCAATTGCTTTTTATCGCCTCTTTGAGGTACAGTGATGATTGTTTTTTGCAAATCAATATCCAGCTCAAAAGGAAGAATGATTTCACGGGCAGCACTGTTGAAACGTTGTCGCAATTCAACAATCGCAAAGGTGAGCAATTCTTCGGGTGTTTCGTCCAGTTTCTTCTTTAGTTCTACGGTATGGGTCTGGACTATGGCACCATCGATTACTTTGAGGAAATTGACAAAGCCTGTATTTTCGTCGGTGACGATAGAAAATACATCCACATTGTCGATGGCAGGATTCACAATGGTAGATTTGCTCTTGTAATTTTCGAGGTGATCCATCTTCAGCTTGATGATCTGGGCTTTTTCGAACTCAAGATTTTCGGCAAATTTCATCATCAACTCCCTGAATTGTTTCAGCACATTGGAAATATTGCCTTTGATAATTTCTTTGATTTCGCTGATGGTCTGGTTGTACTCCTCTTCATCTTGCAGGCCTTCGCAGGGTCCTTTGCAGTTTTTGATGTGGTATTCAAGGCAAACCTTATACTTTCCGCTTTTGATATTATTTTCAGATAAGTTGAATTTGCAGTTCCTGAACTGATACAACTGACGGATGAGTTCCAGCAGTGTATTCATCATTTTTCCGGAAGCATAAGGACCGAAATACTGAGAGCCGTCTTTAACAATGTAACGAGTAGAAAAAATCCTGGGAAAAGCTTCATTTTTAATACATATCCAGGGATATGTTTTGTCGTCTTTCAGCAAGACATTGTAACGGGGTTGGTATTTTTTGATGAGGTTGTTTTCGAGCAGGAGGGCATCCAGTTCTGTATCCACAATCATAAACTGAATATCGGCTATTTTGCGCACCAACACGGCTATTTTGCCATTCTCAAACGTTTCTTTGTTGAAGTAAGATGAAACGCGTTTTTTCAGGTTCTTGGCTTTGCCAATGTAAATGATGCTTCCCTTTTCATCAAAATACTGATAAATACCGGGCTTATCAGGCAAAGTCTTTAGTATGGCCTTTATGTGGCTTAGGTATTTATGTTCGGGATTCATTTTTTTTCAGTGATCAGTGATCAATAATCAGTTAACAGTGATACTAATTTCTAATTTCTAATTCGTAATCTCAATACACCCCATCCCCCTCCCTTCCCCTAAAAGGAGAAGGGAGGTTCTCCGATCTAATATTTGTAAAAATAT
>CAZCBG010000013.1:11546-24403 GCA_964496885.1 uncultured Bacteroides sp.
TCGCAATTAATTTATGAGATGCTTCACTTCTTTCAGCATGACAAGAGGAAATGAATGCTTCGCTCTTTCGTAATTCGTAATCTCAATACACCCCATCCCCATCCCTTCCCCTAAAAGGAGAAGGGAGGTTCTCCGATCTAATATTTGTAAAAATATCTAATTCGCAATTAATTTATGAGATGCTTCACTTCTTTCAGCATGACAAGAGGAAATGAACATCCCTCAGTCTCTCAGTCTCTCAGTCTCTCTTTCGCCTCTTCGCTCCCTCGCTTTTCTAATTACTGCTCACCGGAAGATAAACGATAAAAGTTGTTCCAACTCCTTCTTTACTTTCGACTTTAATTTTCCCCTTGTTTTGTTCAACAAAATCTCTTACTAAAAACAATCCCAAGCCGGTACCCATTTCATTTTTGGTTCCGGGAGAAGTATAATGTTTGTTTCTATTGAAAATTTTATCCAGGTTTTCTTCTGACATACCAATTCCGGTATCTTTGACAATAATAGCCACGTTATCTTCAGTGCTTTCGGCTTCTATTGAAATATTCCCATTTTCGGGCGTAAATTTAATAGCATTGGAAATAATATTACGAAAAGCGGTATGTATGGTTACTTCATCTATAAAAGCCTGTGTGTTTTCGGGAATATTCATGTGGATGCTAATATTTTTATTTTTAGCATTCCCATTTAAAAGCTGAACACATTCATTGAGTAAGGTGTGAATATTAATGTTTACCGAGTGCAGTGAAATATTCTCGTTATGGAGTTTGGTCCATTCCAGCAGATTATTGAGCAAAGTGTTGGTTTCAACGGTTCTTTGTTTCAGTAGTGAAAATATTTTTTTAAAATCATCACTTCCAACATCAATATAACCATTTGAAATGGCATCGATGGTTTGAGAAATAGCTGCAAAAGGCGAACGAATATCGTGCGCAATAATGGAATACAATTTATCGCGGGTTCGGTTCATTTCTAAAATCTTTTTGCGGGACGAAGAGAGTTCGAGATGATTTTTTATCCGAATCAATAATTCATCTCTTCTAAAAGGCTTAATAATATAATCGATAGCCCCCACCTTGAAACCTTCAACCAGGTCTTCGGTTTGATTTTTAGCAGTGAGAAAGATAACCGGAATTTCTTTGGTCATTGGGTTTTCTTTCACTCTTTTGCATACTTCAAAACCATCCATTTCGGGCATCATCACATCTAAAAGAATCAGATCAATATTATTGTCTTCCAGGATTTTTAATGCACTTTCTCCATCGAGGGCGAGGGCAATTTTATAACCACTATCTTTAAGAAAGCTGCTGATAATCTTTAGATTTTCATGATTGTCATCCACCGCTAAGATGTAATAAACGTCTTTGTTCATGTCTTTATTTTTTTATAATTGTTGCAATTTTATTTACGAGCAATGGAAAGTCTTTTAATACTTTCTTTAATGATTCCAGATCAACCGTTTCAAGGTCCTCGTTCATTTTCCGGGTATAGTCTATTAAAAACTGAAATTGATATTGTACGGCCAATTGTTTCAGTCCATCACAAAATTCTTCAATTTTAAAGAGAATTAATTGGTCTTTTATATTTTCCCACAGCGGTAAATATTTTTCATTTAACACCTTTAGAATTTCGGGCAAATCTTGTAAGAGCGATGCGCTAAGGTTTTCCAAAGAAAGGCTAGGTGTTTTAACAAGCTGTTCGCTACTTACATCCATGCTATACTTTAAAAATTTTGTGAACTGCCCATATAAATCGGCCCTGCTTACCGGTTTAAAAAGAAAACCATCAAAATCGTTAGAAGACTCAATTTTTTCGGTATCAAATACAGATGCCGTAAAAGCAATAATAGGGATGTGCTTTTTATCGGGCATCGCTTTTATCAGGCTGGCCACTTCATACCCATCCATACCTGGCATACGGATATCGAGCAGTATTAAATCGGGGAAAGTGTGTTTGATGATTTCCATGGCTGCTTCACCGCTTTCTGCAGCAGAAATTAATAATTCTGAGGACGACATTAGGCTCTCAACGGTTTCGATATTAGAAACTACATCATCTACCACCAAAATACTTGCGTAGTTAAAAGTTATATGCTGCTTCTTTTGGTCCAGCACTTTTTTTCTATTGGCGATACCTCTCACAATTTTAACATCCGATAACACAACTTTAAAAACACTTCCTACACCATCTGAACTCGAAACTGTAATGTTTCCATTCATTTTCTCGACCAGACGTTTAGAAATTGCCAACCCCAGACCTACTCCGCCATATTTTCGGTTCGACTGGCCTGATTGTTGTCGGAAGGCTTCAAAGATAATCTGTTGCTGCGAATCGGGGATGCCGATACCACTGTCTTCTATTTCTAATATCAATTGACCACTCTGTTCATTTTCTACTGAAAAAGAAGCAGATACTTTTACAAAACCATCATTGGTAAACTTTATGGCATTTCCGAGCAGGTTAAAAACAATTTGTTTTATTCTGATCTCATCCAATATCAGCATTTCGGGAAAACCGGGTGTAATATCGATATATATATTTAATCCTTTTGCCTGAGCATTGTCATTAAAAAGCATGATAATCTCATTCAATAAATTGCTCAGGTCGACAGGCTGTGGTATTATTTCAAGTTTTCCTGCTTCAATTTTTGAAAGATCCAGGATATCGTTGAGCAACGACAACAAAAGGTTACCACTGCTTAGCACAGATTTTACCATTTCCTGATGTTGCCTGGATTCAAGTTTGTGATATAAAGCTTCACTAAAGCCAAGTATAGCGTTCATAGGAGTACGGATTTCGTGGCTCATATTGGCGATAAACTCCGATTTGGCTGTGTTGGCCATGGCTTCTTTTTTCTTTTCATCAATTAAACTTTCTTCCATCTCGATTCTGCTCCTGACATTGACCAGCATTTGAGAGAATACTGAAAGTAGAGCTTTTTCATTATCAGAATAATCGTGCTGATGCCTGATTGAATCAAAACCAACAAATCCGATGCATTTATTATCCATTATCATGGGAATGGCTATCAGGCTTTTTATAGCCTGATCCTTAATAACTGTTCTATAGCCGTTTACTAAGGGGTAAACGCTAATATCAGGAATGTTTAGTGCGAGTCCTTTTTGATGGGTTTCAACAAAAAGCTGTATTTCAGAAAAAGGAATTTGTTGCATGCTTTCTAACTGAGATAAGATTCGCGGCTCACACCATTCGTGGGTATTGCTACAGCTTTGTTTTGTCCAATCGTATTCATAAATATAAGCCCGGTCGGCATCTACAAATTTGCATAATTCTTCTAATGATTGAACAATAGCCATTTCAATTTCAGAAAGTGGGATATTGATATATTTTGAAGAAATATTCATCAATATATTTTGCAAGACCGTTTGTTTGGCAAGTACAGCTTCCGTATGCTTGCGTTGGCTAATATCTGTCGAAACGCCGATGAGGGCAACGGGCTCTCCTTTTTCACCCCTGATAACGGATGTTGATACAAAAGCAGGGAACTCACTTCCATCTTTCCTTAAATTGAGCAGTTCACCTTTCCATCCTCCTTGCATGGTTGAAGGAAGAATTTCATTGATTAATGCAGGCGGATTGGTTGACGGGCGTATCATACTGATATTGTGGCCTATGAGCTCAGATTCTTCAAATTGATAGGTCGATAAAAATGATGTATTGACAAAGAGTATATTATCATTCATATCGGTTATATTCACACATTCACCTACGCTGCGTATTGCATGGGCAAGCATCGATATGGTTTCCTCCGACTGTTTACGATCGGTAATGTCACGGGCAACTGCTATATTTACTTTTTTTCCAAAATAATATCCCAGACTGTTGTTTACATCTTTCAGGAATATACTGCCGTCTTTTCGTCTTCCCCAAAATTCAAAAGATTGGGTTTCCCCATACATTGCTTTTTCAAAATATTTGCTTAGCAATGTGAGATCATTTTTATCAGGAGCTGATAGAAATTCGGGGGTTTCGCCTAGAAATTCTTCTTTTGTATAACCATACATTTTTTCTGCGGCATAATTCACGTCCAGGAATTTTCCATCCGTATCTTGAATATAGACGGCTTCCGAAATACTGTTGAGTATTCCTCTGTAGGTTTGTTCTGAAAGGAAAATTCGTTCTTCTGCCCACTTGCTCGCCGTTATATCCTCTCCTGAGCTTAACAAACCAATGATTAAACCATCTTTATCGGTAATCAGGGTATTGTGCCAGGCAATCAGAAGCTTGTTACCATTTTTGGTGATGACTGAGTTTTCATAATAAGTAGAAGGTTTTATTTCTCCGGCCATTATTTTCACGAAATCACCATATACGCTTTCATATTCTTCAGCTGGAATACAAGTCCGGAACCAATCTTTACATTGCAGTTCTCCTGGCTCATATTCAAGCTTCTGATAGGCTTTTTGATTGAGCATGGTTAATTTACCTTTATTATCTATTGCAACCAGCATAATCTGAGCAACATTCAGATAAGACAATGCATTTTGTTTTTCTTCTTGTAAAGCTATTTCGGTTAATTTACGGTCGGTAATGTCTCTTAATGCCCCGTCGATGTGTGAAGGTTTACCTTCAGCATCTGAAATTAAACGTGCATTAATTGAAACATACTTTATTGCTCCATTTTTTGTTTTCAGTTTTATTTCATAATCGTTGAGTTCACCATTTTTTGTAATTGCATTCAGTAAGACATCTCTGTCGGCCGGATTATAATACAGCATATGAACAGGCTGACCAATTATTTCAGTTCTGTAGAATTCCGAAAAATGTTTAATGGAAGGACTGATTTCGATTACATTTCCTGCAAGATCGGTTTGATAAAAAACATCCTTCACATTATCGAAGATGGAACGGTATTTTTCTTCGCTTTGCTTCAAGGCTTCCTCTGCCTTTTTTCGCATCAAAGCAGCTCCGATATTGGAAGCAATACTTTCGAGCATTTCAATAATTTCAAGGCTAAAACTTTCTTTGCGATGGTCGTTGATTTGAATCAAGCCTACAACATTATCTTTGTTCCAGATAGGTACCAATGCTATGGAAGCATAACCTTTATGCATACACTGATTTCTGGGTCGAAACCTGGGATCTTCATTAAGCGGGATATCCAATATCGGGAAAGAATCATTGGTCCAGAAACTTCCACCTACTGTAAATAGTGGACTTTTACAATCGGTTTTTCCAGAGATTACAAGACCACAGGTACATTCAAGTTTGATTTTGCCCTCTTCATCCCGGCATATATCACCGGTTTCGGTATATCCAATGATAGAATTTTCCGTGATCAGGAATTCCTTAGAAAAGCCCTCCTGAGCAATGTAAGGGAAATCTTCATCTTGCTGAAGGCGTATACCCACAGCATCCAATCCTGTCCTTTTTCTGATTGCGTTGATGACAAGTTGAACTGCTTCCTTTAATTCAGTGGGTTCGTTCAATATCTGCAAAACTTCCCTACCCAGCTCTCTGTATGTTTCCTGGAGTTTTCGCACGGTAATATCTTCAATAATCCCAACACCTCCGTGAATATTTTTATTTTCATCTTCTATCGGGGCAAATATTGCCCTGGCAGGTGTTTTCTTTATAGAAACGATAGATTGGTAGGTATCTTCGTAAAACCCTGTTTTCCCATTTAAGGCTTGTTGTACAGCAGCATTTATTTTTTTATCGGGCAAATTAAGCAAATTGAGTCCAATCAATTTTTCTTTTGAAGAACCGATAATTTTGATAAAGTTTTCATTACAAGTAAGAATTTCACCTTTTTCGTTAAAAGATATCAGTCCAAAGGGCGAATATTCATAAATCAAACGATATTTTTGTTCACTCTCAAAAAGTATTTCTTCGCTTTTCTTTCTGGCTGCATTTTCAATTTCCAAGTCTTTTAAAAGTTTCAATGTAGCTGATTGCGTTAGCCTTAACTCATGGGTCTGTTCTTCCACCATTTTCTTGAGGCGCTTGTTTTCGTCTCGTTTTTCGATGTTGGCTTTTTTTATTTTCACCATGGCGCGAATCTGTGCTAAAAGTTCAGTTTCGTCAATTGGCTTTGCCAAAAAAGCCTCACCTCCGGCTTCTAACGCTCGAATACGGCTTTCCTTATCGTCTTTCAAGGCTGTAACAAAAATAACAGGGATGTCGCTTAAGTTTATATCGGCTTTCAATCTTTGGCATACTTCATATCCATCCATACCGGGCATTACGATGTCCAGCAGGATTACATCGGGGTCTTCGCTCGCAGCTATTTCAAGGCCTTTTTCGCCTTTTTGGGCAGTAAGAATGCTCGCATTAGGAAAAGCATCTCTGACCAGTGCTTTTATAGTAATGAGGTTATCCGCATTATCATCAATGGCCAGAATTTTTATTGTTTTATTGTCCATAAACTACCTCGTTTATCGTTTTAAAAAACAAATTCTCGTCTATAGGTTTCGGAATGTAAGCATCAAATCCATAAGAAAGAATGATTTCCCTGTCGGAAGTCATGGCACTTGCAGTAAGGGCAATAATGGGGATGTGTTGTAAATTTAAATCATTGCGGATAGCTTTAAATGCTTCAATTCCATCCAATTGAGGCAAGGCAATATCCATTAAAATAAGATTCAACGCATGTTCCTTCGCCATTGCGATGCCTTCTAAGCCATTTACGGCTTCTACCACAACATAATTATCGGACAACAATGCCTTTACAGTTATCATATTATCGGGGTTGTCTTCTACTACCAAAACCAGGGGTTTACCCTTAATGTTTTGTATTTCTTTTGGTGGCAGCGTATCTTCAGGCATTTCAGGGTAAACCATGGATGATACCGCGTTCAGGAGTTCATCGCGTTTTACGTCGCCTTTTTGTATCAATTGATGAATATTGTTATGCGTTAAAAATTTGAGGTCTTCTTTGGTGATATGTTTGGCTGTAAGTATCAAAACCGGAATATGAGCAGTGGGCTCTGCTTCCCTTAATATTTTAAGCACTTCAAAACCATCAATATCCGGCATCATCAAGTCGAGAATGATGGCATCGGGGATGGTATGACTGATGATTTCGAGTGCTTCACCTCCATTGCGTGCAATCAGCATTTTATATCCGCTTTCTTCCAGAAAGTCTTTCATCTGAATGATGGCAGCGTCACTGTCTTCAACCAATAAAATGCATTTTTCTAAAGCAGTTGCAGTTGGATTAGATGGCAATGGTTTAATTGCGTAGTTGGAAACAGTAGTTCTTTCTTTTTCAACGATACTGTTTTCGGGAGCATAGCGAACAGGTATGCTGAGTATAAATTCGGAACCTTTGCCGATAGTACTCTTAACGGTGATGTTTCCCCCAAGCAGCAAGGCATACTTTTTGGCAATAGCCAGTCCTAAGCCGCTGCCCCCAAACCTACGCGATGTAGATCCATCTGCCTGTCGGAATTCATCAAAAATATGAAGGATGTGATGTTGGTCAATACCTATTCCGGTATCGCTGATTGTAAAAAAAATAGTATCTCCGTTCTGTTGAGCTGATACTTCTACCTTCCCTTTTTCGGTAAACTTAACGGCATTGGCAATAATATTCTGTAAAATATGATGACATTTATGGATATCACTGTAGAGGTTGATGTCGGAATGATCGTTTTTATAAAAGAGTTCGATATCTTTAATTACAGCCTGGGGATGTATCATACTCACCACATCGTTCAGCAAGCTGTTGGCACTGAATTTTGTAATTTCCATTTCTTCGTATCCTGCTTCTATGCGCGAAATATCGAGAATATCGTTGATGAGTTCAAGCAGGTGTTTGCCATTGCGTTCAATAACAGATATATAGCTGTATTCTTCCTCGGGGATTCGTTGAGCAAGGCGACGGTTGAGCACACCCGAGAGGGCAATTACAGAGTTGAGTGGTGTACGCAATTCGTGGCTCATATTGGATAAGAAATTAGTTTTTAGATGATTGGCTTCGCTTAACTGCTTCTTTTGCATTTCCAGCTCAGTATTTTGTTCACTGAGTTCAATCGATTGAGTAGAAAGTTCAGTTTTTTGAGCATTCAATTCAGCATTTTGAAATTCCAGCTTTTTCGAAAGTTCTTTCATTTTTTGGTAAGCCAGTATTCCTTCAATACGGTTGCTTAGGGTAATCATAATTTTATCAAGTAAATGTATGGCTTGCTCACTGTATTGAATGACACTGGCCAGTGAAATAACTGCAATTATTCTGTTGGCCGAAAGTATTGGAATCGTTATAATTTCGCGAGCGATAAATTTTCCATTAACGGTATTAAAAACAAAGTGAGTATCGGTAGGAATTTTTTTAATATGCTGAAGTTTACGGCTAGAAAGCACGCTGCCAAATTCACCTTCAAAATTTCCGGCCATAAAGGATTGTCTGGCATTGTCATCCAAACCCACAGATTCGAAATGTTCAAAGGATTTTCTATCTTCGCTTAGCAGATATATAGCTGCCATTTGAGAGTCGGTATGCATTGCCAATGCATTGAGGGTGGTCTGAAAGAATTTATTGGCATCGTATTCACTGAGCATTAAACTGGCTAGACTGGCAAACTTTTCGTCCAATTCGGTATTCACTTGTATGTGTGCTACCATTTTATTGAATGAATCGGACAATTGCCCAAACTCATTTCGCTTAGTGTAGGCAGACCGTGCGTCCATATCTCCTTTTTGAAAGCGTTGAGTCGCGTCGCTTAGTTCCTGAATTGGAATTTTTATTTTTTTCAGTAATATATAATTGATAAGAAGAGAAAGCAATAAAACAGAAAGAACAAGTATGATCAACTGCCAATTCAGTGTGTTCTTTAATTCCTCTGCACTTATGTACAATGCTTTTGATTTATTTTTAGCATAATTATCAATCTGGTCATATGAATTGTTGAGTGTTGCCAACTCGTATCCGCCCGCACCTGAGTCAGAAGTTCGCTCAATGGCTTCTTTTACCTTAGCTTCCCTCAATAAGCGAGTAGTTTCCAGACATATTGTATTCCAATTAATAAATATCTGATTTAAAGTATCAACTTCGGCAACAGGGCCTAAAAACAAATTGTATAAGATCTGAATCTGTTTAAAAGCATTAACTTTGGAGGCTTCAATCTGACTGAGGTTAAGGGACATTTCCTTTTCGTCACGGGCAAGCAAAATGTCTTTCATGTCGCTTTGGATAGTAAGGATGTCAGTGCGAAACTCACCCAAGGCACTTCTTACCTGAAGAGGGTGCATGTACATTGTTTCGAGTTGCGACTGTATTCTATTGCTTTGAAAATAAGAAACTACTCCCAGTACGATAACAAAAAAGGAAAGCGTAGCATAGCCAAGCTTAAGTTGTGTTTCAATTTTTAAATCTCTCAATTTCATTTTTATAATATTTTGATCAGTAAACAGTGAACAGTTATCAGTAAACAGTTATCAGTGAACAGTTATCAGTGAACAGTTTTTTCCTAAATCGTAATTTCCTTTTCTAAATATTGCCGAATGTGGAAAAACTTCCATTAAATTGTTGTTTAAATAAATTTCCCTTTCCGTTTCACCGCAAATTAAGAAGCCTTCATCATTCAGCGCGTTGCAGATTTTATTGAGGATTTTCTTACGATATTCAGGCTTATAATAAAAAAGTAAATTTGCTGCAACTACCAAATCGAAATCACCATATATACTTACAGATGGGCTGGCTAATTGTTCATTCAATAAATCAAAAACCGAAAAATCAATTTTTTCTTTCAATTCAGCTTTTATGCTATAGGTATCGCCATGTTTGACAAAGCATTGATTGATCCGCTTCACACTTAACATATTTAATGCCGACTTTTCGTAATTACCACTTCTGGCATGCTTTAAATGTATTTCGGATTGATCGGTAGCAAAGATACGGTAATTGAATTTTTCGGAATGCCTCAGTTTAAGTTCTTCCAACAATATTGCCAAACTATAGGCTTCCTGTCCGGAAGCACAAGCAGCCGACCAAATCCTGATTTCTTTATTTTTATGGGTTTTCTTTTTTATCATCAACGAAGGAAAAATGATGTGTTCTAACACTGCAAAGGTAAGCGAATTTCTGAAAAATTCACTATAGTTGATTTGCAAAGCTTCCCCAAAAAGCTTTACTTCCTCAGTATGCTGTTCCAACAAAGCATAATAAGTTGCTTCTGTTTCACAAAGGGTTTCAGCAATTCTTTGCTGAAGTATTTTGTACAGGAAAACATCATCATATTTTGAAACATCCATGCCCTGTAATCGCAAGAGTAGTTGAGTAATTGTTTTGTTTTTGTCTTTCATTTATGAGATATCTTTTCAGTTTTCAGTTATCAGTTATTTTTCATTTATCTTTATCGGTTATCAATGTCACTGTTTACGGTTCACTGTTCACTGATTTCCTATTGTTACATAAAAACAACTTCCTTTCCCCACTTCGCTTTCCAGACTTATTTTAGCTCCCAGCATTTCGGCATAGGCTTTGGCAATGGACAGCCCTAAACCAGAACCCTCGTAATGGCGGGTATTGGAAACATCGGCTTGCATAAAACGTTCAAAAATGAGTTGCTGTTTGTTTTCGGGAATGCCAATGCCGGTATCTTTTATATAAAATTCTATTTCATGTATAACTGCATTTTGATTAGCAAGTTTTTCGCTTTGTATGGGCTGAGGTTTTGTAACATATCCAAATTCAACAGATCCGTTTTTTGTAAATTTTATGGCATTGCCTATTAAAATAAAAAGCACTGCATATAGTTTCGTTTTATCAGTTTCTATTTGCAGGCTTTCATCAGAAAATCCGTTGATGAGATTTAATTGCAGTCCTTTGGTTTCAGCATCAGCGATATAGCGGATGTAAAGTTCTTCAAATAGTTTTTTAATGTTGCATGCTGATAGTGTCAGATTGAGCTGTCCTGACTGAATCTGTGATATTTCGAGAATATCGTTGATAGTATTGATGAGTCGATGAGCACTTGCGTTGATGATGTCAATATACCTACTTCTAGCTTCCAGGCTGAGCTTATCTTCTTGTATCATCGAAAGGAATCCGAGTAATCCATTGAAAGGTGTACGAATCTCATGTGAAATATTATTCAGGAAAGCGGTCTTGAGGCGGTTGCTTTCTTCGGCTTTTTCTTTTGCCAGGATTAAATCTTCAATCAACATCTTCTTTTCAGTAACATCTTCCAAAACAGCGATGAAAAAAGAAATCTCACCCTGGGTATTTAGAATGGATGAAATTACAGCACGTTGGCAATACAAATCACCATTTTTCTTTTTGTTATAAAACTCACCCTTCCAATCTTTACCTGACAAAATAGTATCCCAAAGTTCTTTATAAAAGGCCTTGCTATTATTGCCTGATTGAAGGAAACGAGGGCTTTTGCTTTTTACTTCTTCTAAAGTATAGGCCGTTATTTCAGTAAATTTAGGATTTACGTATTCAATATTTCCGGCTTTATCTGTTATCATAACAATTACAGGGCTTTGATCTACCGCTCTGCTTAAAAGTTGGAGTTGTTCTTCCGATTTTTTACGCTCTGTTACATCAATAACAAAAACAGAAACACCCACGATTTCTCCTTCTGCATTTAGAATCGAGCTATAATAATTCTCGTAAAAGGCTCTGTATAAATTTGTATCTCCATATTCTTCGGTAAGTACAAAATACGCCCCGCTTAAAGCCTTGTCAAAATTTGATTTTGCTTTTTGCCTGTCGTTGGGATTGGTGATGACATCCAGCATATTCATTCCAATCTGAATATCAACCCCCCAGATCTTTTTGATGATTTCTTTGTGGAATTTTGTAAACTTCGTATAACAATAATTTTTGTCGAGCGAAAATATGATGATATCGATGGGGCTTTCAAAAATTGAATTTAAAAATATCAAATCTTTCTGGTATTTTTCTTTGGAATTGATTAATTCTTTTTCTGCTTTTTTGAGTGTACTAATATCCGTTAATGATGTAACCCTTATGTTCTTGCCTTTATAATGCATCATTTTGCCCTGGAGTAAACATGGGAATAAAGTTCCGTCTTTTTTTAATGCGTTGGCTTCATAGGGTTCTTCAAAACCAGTAAGCATTTTATTCATTACCATAGCTCTGTCTTCTGCAGCTATCCAATCTGTTCCATATCTTCCAATGGCTTCTTCAGAAGTATATCCGAATATTTTTTCGGCTGTTTTGTTTTGCTCGATACAAAGCCCTTTTTCGGAGATAAAAATTGATTCAAAAGCTGCCTCCGAGAGACCCCTGTATTTCTCCCTGCTTTCTTCGAGATCGTTCACAATTTGTATTTCCTCGGTGAGATCCCTGAGGGATGCATAAATAAAATCTTGCTTGTCGTGTTGTCCTGCTATCAGGCGTGCATTGATAGCAACAAATTTTATAATTCCTTTTTTCGTTTTCAGTTTAAAGTTGTAATCCCTGAGTTCATTATTTGTTTGGACCGCATCCAAAAAACGCCCGCATTGATCCGTGTCATCGCAGAGCTGGCACAATTTTTTTCCAAGGACTTCTGTTTTGCTGAAATCCGTTAAATGTTCTATCGATGAACTGCTATTAACAATAATTCCCAGGAGGTCGATTTTTAGAAATACTTCCTGAAGATTTTCGAATATTGAGTTGTAATAATTTTCGTTTTCAATGAATACTTTCTCTTTTTCAGCCAATAATTTTCTGAGATTTTCGAGCTCAATCGCTTGCATTTTCAACTGCATATTTACAGTTGCTGCTTCCGTATGTAATTGTTTCTCTTTCATATTCACAATTTTGTGTCAATTGTCTTTTCAGTTATCAGTTAACTATTTAGTCTATAGGTTTTAAGGCTGTAGGTTAATTCCCCGTTTCGTAATTCCTACTCTAGCTACCCCAACCCCATCCCTTTCCCTAA
>CAZCBG010000013.1:24503-56177 GCA_964496885.1 uncultured Bacteroides sp.
ATTCCCCGTTTCGTAATTCCTACTCTAGCTACCCCAACCCCATCCCTTTCCCTAATAGGAGAAGGGAGGTTCTTCGATCTAATATTTGAAAAAGCTTCTAATTCGTAATTCGTAATTTATATAGATGCTTCACTTCGTTCAGCATGATAAAAAGACGAATTTAGTCTCTCAGTCTCTTCGTCTCTTCGACTCTTCGTCACTTGTTCGTATTTCCTACTCTAGCTACCCCAACCCCATCCCTTTCCCTAAAAGGAGAAGGGAGGTTCTTCGATCTAATATTTGTAAAAGCTTCTAATTCGTAATTCGTAATTTTTAATTCCTTTCTTCCAGCGTAAAACTAAAACAGCTTCCTTTTCCTACTTCACTTTCGACAGTGAGTTTACCACCTTGTTTTTCGATAAAATCCTTGCAGATGATTAATCCAAGCCCCGAACTCAATTCACCATCGGTGCCTTTACGGCTGGTATTTACATCGAGCTTGAAAAGGTTTTCAAGGATGAATTCATTCATACCAATTCCTGTATCTTTGATAGAGATTTTAGCATACATATTGGGTGTTGTTGTAGCCAAAATATGGATATTTCCTCCTTTTTGTGTAAATTTCACTGCATTTGAAATGAGGTTACGAAAGATGGTTTGAAGGATATTGGTATCGGTGTTTACTTTTAGGTCTGGTGGAATATCAAAGCTTATTTCAATTTGTTTTTCCTTAGCAGATTCAAGTATCATTTTGATGCTTTCTTCAACTATGGGCAATAAGTGAATAATTTCCATGTTAACAGGAATCAGCCCCTGCTGCATTTTTGACCATTCCAGCAAATTTTCGAGTAAGCGGAAAAGATTGGTGGCTGAACTTCTCATACCAACAGCAAACTTATTAATCTGGTCCATGGTCAGGTTGGGTAGTTCTTCGGCCATTACCCTGGTGAGACCCAGAAAGCTATTGAAAGGACCTCTGAGATCGTGCGCAATGATAGAAAAATATTTATCTTTCTCCGCATTAATTTGCTGAAGGTCTATGTTCTTTGTTTTTATTACTTCTTCTGCTTTTTTGCGGTCACTGATGTCTTGTCCCTGAGCTATCGTAGCAATAACAGTTTTAGAATCGCTTGTAAAAATGCTTGCCGAATTCCAGAGTACAGTCCGGATTGAATTATTTTTATGCAGGATTTCAATTTCTACGCTTTCCCAGCGCTCGCCTTTAGAAGTTTCATGTATCAGTTTCATCGACTTTTCGATGAGGTTCGATGGAAAAAGTATCTCCAGGTGTTGTCCCAATACTTCAGCTTCGGTGCGGCCACACAATACTTCAAATGCATGATTAAAACGGGTAATTCTAAACTGTGAATCCCAGACTATAATGGGTGCATTGGCATAATTGATCAGATTCTCGAGATAGGCATTGGTTTCTTCAAGTGCCTGTTCTGCATTTTTTCGCTTGCTGATGTCGATAAATGTACAGATTACCTGACGGATAGATCCATCTTTGTTTAACTGGGGTACAGCATCCACCAACAACCAAACCCGATCGCCGAGTGAGGGGCGGTATACCCCCATAATTACACCCCTTACAGCTTTTCGATGGGCTATTGCATAAGAAACCGGATGATCAACGCCCGGAAAATTCGAGCCATCTTCACGTATCACATTCCAGTAAGGGTCGAATGACGTTCTGCCTAAAAGCTGATCTTCAGTTAGGCCCAGTAATTCAAGTGCTCTCGGATTGCTTAGAAATATTTCGGCTTTTGAACCCTGGAGTAAGACCCCAACCTGCATATCGTAAACCAGATTTCTGAATTTTTCTTCATTTTCTTTCAATGCCTCTATAGCCAGCTTGCTTTCCGTTATGTCAACGAAAATTGTAGCAAATTTACCGGGTTCTGGAGAATAGGCAGTTACATGATAATGTTTTTTCAACACAGCACTGTAATTTTCAAAACTTATTGGCTGGCCTGTTAAAGCTACTTTTCCGTACGTTTCTACCCAATAGGGTTCAGCATCAGGCATGATCTCATAGTTCGTTTTGCCAATTATATCTTTGGCTTTCAGTCCGGTAAGTTTTTCAAAAGCGGGGTTGATTACCAGAAAACGATAGTCGCAAGGCCTGGCATCAGTATCCAGGATAATTTCATGCAATGCAAAACCTGCTGTAAGGTTCTGGAAAAGCAGGTGGTATTTTTTTTCGTTTTCCTGAAGCGAAATTACAGACTGTTTACTTTCTGTAATATCATGGCAAATGCCTATCATCTGAACAGGCTTCCCCGTCTCATCATAAATCCCTTCTCCCACAGCATTGATCCAGCGGATTTCACCATTGGGCATTATTACCCGATAAATGCTGTTCAGAAAACGATGATTTTTGAGTGCCTGAGCAATAAGATCTTCTGCCATTTCCATATCTTCTGGATGCAATACGTTTCGCCACGCTTCAAACGATGCGGTGGTTGTCTTAGGATCGAGTCCGAAAAGTTTATATTGTTGTGCCGACCATATTATTTTACCATTCACAACATCCCAGTCCCAGTAACCAGCTTTAAATGAGTTCAATGCAAGCTCCAATTTTCTGGAAGTTGCTTTCAAAAATTCTTCGTTTTCTTTGTTTTTGCTTATATCAACCATAGCAACCAAGCAATGATTCCCTATTTTATCAATATTGCCGGTAAGTTGAACATATTTCAGCTTGCAGTCCTCAAGACTAAGTTTGATTTCACAAATAACTTTGGATGTTTTGCAGAATACTTTTTCAAGAAATTGATTAAAAACAATTTTATCATCTTCTGAAACAAAAAAGCCAAACCTGCTGTTGATAAGCTGGTTCTTTTTTTTGCAAAGCAAATCAGCACCACTTTGGTTCAACGTTATTATTTCACTTTCTTTTGAAAGTTTAATATAAGGCAGGGGTGCAAAATCGAATAATTCGGCATATTTTTCGGCTTCAATGGCAGTCTGTTCATTGGCCTGCATAAGTTCTTCGTTTTGCAGTTCAATTTCTATCAGTTGAACTTCCAACTCATGAATGAGCTTAAGGATTTCACTATCAGATAGCTTTCCGCTTTTTTGAGTGGCTCCGCTCAATTGTTTCTGTTTCAACAATTCTTCTGCCTGTAGCCGAAGAACTTCAATAATTGATTTGGTTTCTTTTTTCATTTTTAAGTTATATTGGAAAAAGACTTGATATTATTGATAAATTATTAAAAAAACGAATTAGTTTTTCCTAAAAAGCATTCAAAGATAGTAATATTAATTACTTGATTAAAAATATTTAATTTCATTTAATTATTCCTAGAAAATGAGCGTTTATGTTTCAAGACAAGCTATCTCATTCCCTTCCTCCTGAATAATCGGGACAGGCATTCTCCTAGGAGGAGAAGGGAGGTTCTACGATCTATTGTTTGTTATAATTCTTAATTTGTAATTTTTAATTCGTAATTTATTTATGAGATGCTTCACTTCGTTCAGCATGACAAATTAAGTGTTCACTGATAACTGATCACTGTTCACTGTTCACTGTTCACTGTTCACTGTCAAAGTAAAACTAAAACTACTCCCTTTCCCTTCTTCACTTTCGACCCAGAGTTTACCACCCTGTTTTTCGATGAAATCCTTGCAGATGATGAGTCCAAGCCCAGAGCTGGTTTCGCCATCGGTACCTTTACGGCTGGTATTCACATCGATGCGGAAGAGATTGTCGAGGATATGCTGGCTCATGCCTATACCTGTATCCTTTATTGAAACCACTATCAGCCCATCGTCTTGTGGCAGGGCTGAAATAAAAATGCTACCGGCATTGGGTGTAAATTTTATTGCATTTGAAACAAGGTTGCGTACGATGGTTTGAAGAATGTTAGTATCGGTAAACACAGTAGTAGCATCAGGAATATTGTAAACAATTTCGATTTTCTTATTGTTGGCGGCATCTTTTATAACGCCAATGCTTTCTTTTACAAGCGGCAATAATTGAATTTGTTCAGCCTGGAAAGGTATCAGGCCTTGTTGAATTCTTGCCCATTCCAGCAAGTTTTCGAGTAATATGAATATTTTGCTGGCAGATTCTCTTAAGCTACTAGAAAAATCTTTTATTTCCTCCATGCTTAATTCGGATAATTGATCTTCCATTATTTGGGTGAGTCCCAAAAATCCGGTAAAGGGGCTTCGCAGATCGTGGGCAATAATGGAAAAGAATTTATCTTTTTCGGCATTGAGTTGCTGTAATTCCAGGTTTTGTTTGCAAATTTTAAGATGAGTGGCCACCCTGGCTTTGACTTCTTCGGCCTGAAAAGGCTTGGTTATGTAATCGACACCACCCGAAGTAAATGCTTTGACGATATCCTGGGTGTCGTTTAAAGCACTGATAAAGATGACAGGTACGTCCATCAATGCCGGATTTTCTTTTAATTTACTGCAAACTTCGTAACCATCCATATCGGGCATCATGATATCGAGGAGGATGAGGTCGGGTTTTTCTTTTTCTGCAGCCTGCAGTGCAAGCAAACCATTGGGAACCGGACGTACTTTATAACCATCTCCTTTCAATATGCCGTCCAGTATTTTAAGGTTGGCAGGGATATCGTCTACAATTAAAATGTTGTATCTGACTGGATTTAATGCAAGATTGTTCATTTTTTTTATTTTTAGATGCTTTTAAAATTTAATAATTGCTGTAAGTAATTGTAATCGTAATTATTGGCAAGCGTAATCAGGTATGCTGCTAATTCAGGGTGCTCATTTTGGACAGTTTTAACAAGATCGATCAATAGTTCAATATCGGCTAGGACAATGGCCTCTTTCATCTGAACCAAAAGCTCTGGAGGTAATTTTGCAACATCCCTTTTAATGGATGCTTCGTCCGAACTGTATTTTTTTAGCATCGATGGCTTTTCATCTTCGTAACTGTATTGAATCCCGAGAATTTCGGCAAGGGTATTAAACAGTTCTGCCTCTCTGAATGGCTTGCGGATATAGCCTTGCATACCCAGTGCTTCTATTTTTTTTCGTTCATCTTCAAAGGAGCTGGCCGTGAGGGCTACAATGGGTGTTTGCTTTCCTTTTTCACTTAATTTTATCAAACGGGAGGCTTCAAAGCCATCCATAACCGGCATCCGCATATCCATTAAAATAAGATCAGGTGAGTGTGCTTCAAATTTTTCAATGGCATCTTGTCCATTCACAGCTTCCAAGGTTTCGAAACCCACCAATTGTAGCAATTTAACAGCTACAATCAGGTTTTCGTTCCTATCATCAACCACGAGAATACGGTATTTTTTATGCGTGTTCACAATCCCAATAACCCTTTTATTTATGAAATCCTTCAAAACCTCAGGGTTTCCTTCTTTAACAGCAATGGTAAAAGTAAATACAGAACCTTTACCCAGCTGGCTTTTTACATGGATATCGCCACCCATCAAGAGGCATAATTCACGGCTCAGGGCAAGTCCTAAACCGGTACCACTGCTCGTTTTGATACCTGAAGCTGTTTGAACAAAATGTTTAAAGAGGAGCTTGATTTCATCTTCGGCAATACCGTAGCCTGAATCCTGAATCTCAACAATCAACTGACCACTCTCTTCATTTTTCTTTATCTGTTTTACCCTAACAGCAATGCCCCCTTCATCGGTAAATTTGATGGCATTGCCTATTAAATTGATAAAAACCTGCCTTAATTTATTTTCGTCCACATAAATAAAACGTGGAAGATCCCCGGCCAACTCAAAAATAAATTGCAAATGTTTTGATTCAAGTCTTTCTTTGAAAACCATCTTCATATCTTCAATAAAAGCAGGTAAATCGACATTTGTCGGGTTTAATTCAACCCTTCCGGCTTCTACTTTTGATAATTCCAAAATGTTATTGACGAGCGTTAAAAGATGTTCGCCGGCATGAATTATAGAAACATTGTATTCTTTCTGAATAGCTGTTAACATGGGGTCGCGGTTCATCAGCTGCGAAAACCCGATGATGGCATTCAGGGGGGTTCTTATTTCGTGCGACATATTGGCCAGAAAAATACTTTTAGCTTTATTGGCCATTTCGGCCTCTATTTTGGCATTCAAAAGTATGGTTTCTGTATTTTTTTGTTCGGTAATATCCTGAATGATGGAAGAAAAATGAACTACGTCACCCTCCGCATTCCTGACAATACCAGTTGAGACGGATACATCCATCAAAGTCTTGTCTTTGCGTATGTATTTCTTCTCGATATTTGCAGGTTGATTGCCCGAAAGTACCCGTAAAAACAATTTGTTTTCCTTTTCATGGTCTTCCAAAGGAATAATGTCGGCCCAGTTCATTTTTTCAAGCTCTTGTTTTGAATAGCCGAGCATTTCGCAGAGTTTGTCGTTGAAATACAGCCATTTTCCATCTGCACCGGTAATGGAAATTCCCACCAAAGAGGAATTAAAAATGCCTCGAAATCTTTCTTCGCTTTCGCGTAATTCAGAGGTACGTTTAGCAACCCTCACCTCCAGATCGGCCTGACGGCGATTGAGAAAGACTGTAAAAGCTGCCAAAACGGAAGTAAGCAACAAGCCTATTAACAAGGCCAGGTATCCTGTATAAATTTGTGAGGCTGCAAAAGTTCCTTTAGAAGGATAAATAACCACTGCATAGGCTTTGCCAAAAACAAAGACCGGGTAAATGGCCATCACATTTTTTTGTTGCTTGAAATCTTTATCATTGTAAATTTTACCATCGCGAGGATCTTCTTTATCGGAAGTGGAAGCAAGATAATGGGCAGGCTGATCAGACGTAAGCTGGTAGAGATCAATAATGGATTGTGATTTCTCTGATGGATCAAAGGAGACTGCTTTTTGCACGAACAACTCAAGCTGGAGCAGGCAGGCTACAAATGCATGAATGCTTTGATTTTCAGTATCTCCCGTTAAAACTGGATGAAAAATAAGAATTTCAGTATTTTTCCCTTTTTTTGATGGTAATTCAATAGGATCGGATGCAACATCCAATCCTGTTTTCATGGCTTTTTCGATGGCAACTGCTACAATGCTATCCGATGCAAGATCATAAGCTGTTAAAACTTCATTCCCGGAATAGGGTTCTATATATCGGATCGGGAAATAAATGGCCCGTTTTTTTACTGGAATTTTCTTGCCGGTATCATTTTGTTGCCAGATCTGGATATGGCTGTTGGTTTCGGCTGTAGTTAAAGCTTCCCATTTTAATTTTTCATTTTCCGAAACCGGAGTTACCCAGGCAATGGCAAACTGACGATCGGTCAGCTGAAACATGGGTGTTAACGATGAGCGATAGGCTTGCTTGTCAACAGCCTTGTTTTCAGAAAAATAGGGGCTCATTCCTTCTAACTGAAAATCACGCAGATCGTTGAAAGATTCGCAAATACTTTTAGCTTCAGGTTCCGAAATTTGGGTGAAAATTTCCTGTTGTTTCCCTTTTTCATTTTGATGCAAAGCAAAGGCTATGATAAAGCTAAGCGTTATGCCAAATGTAGTAACGATGATTGCTTCGGTATGCTTCCACAAAAAATTTCGGTAATTGCTCTGTTTTTCACGTAAACCCATTAAAAAAATACCACCAAGCAATACCATTACCAATAAGAGTATGCAAAGAAAAGTAATCAGGCGGGGTAGGGCAATTTCTTTCTTAAATGCAGTATATTCAATATCCATTCCTATCAGCATCATCACCTTTCTACTTACAGGGTCAAAGACCGGGGCGTAGGCCGAAATAAACGTGCTGTATTCATCGGTATAAGGGCCTTCTACAAACGATTTTCCATTGGTGAAAACCCGTTTAACAGCTATTGTCGGTTCTTTATAAAATGTACCGGGTGGTGAAGCATATAATTCACCCACGTTGTAGCTTTCGGGACCAAATAATATACTATCATTCCGAAGTATCATACTGTAAATACTCAGATTCGAAACCTTTAGATTTTCCTGTATCATCTTTTTATAAGCTTTCATTTGCTCTGAAAACATTTGAAATTCAGGATTTATTCTATCTTTCAATGAAAAACTCAGGCTTTTTACTTCAGCTGTATGGATGGTACGGGCAATGGCTTCAACTTGTCTTTGTAAATTCTTTTTTAATTCTTTATCTTTTTGCTGCCCTTTCCAGTTTGCAACAAAAAATCCTGCTACAAATAATAAAAAAAGTAAGAACGATAACAGCCAACTTAGCTTTTGGTGATTTTTACGCCACAACAGATAAATAACAATAAAGCTGAGCAGAAATGTTAGTACAAAAAGCCAGAAAATATAATCTAATTGTGGTATCATAATATTGCTTAAATATATAATTTGGTTTTTCTATTAGCTTGAATATGTGCAGTATAATCCATAAAAAGTAAATATTTAGTATTGTCAGATGCATTTAATTTGATTGCTTGTGCTGTTTTAGCAACTGCTGCAGATAAGCGTAATCATAATCATTGGCATGGGCTAAAAGGTGTTGTGCCAGTTCTGGGTTTTCGGTTTCTATACTTTTTAAAAGTAGTATCAAAAGGTCTAAATCTGCAACAGCCAGTGCATCGGCCATTTGCGCTACCAAGGTATCGGGTAATTTAACAATAGCGTCATGTATGGTTTTTTGATCGTTCATAATTTTTTTCTCAACCAAGGCGGATTCCATTTCATAAATGTATTGAATATCTAAGGATTTCCCAATGCAATTAAAAAATTCGTTTTCTCTAAAAGGCTTACGGATATAGCCTTGCATACCCAGAGCTTCTATTTTTTTTCGTTCATCTTCAAAAGAGCTGGCCGTAAGGGCTATGATGGGCGTTTCTTTTCCTTTTTCAGTCAATTTAATCAAGCGGGAGGCTTCGAAGCCATCCATTACAGGCATGCGGATATCCATCAGAATAAGGTCGGGATTCCACTGCTCAAACTTCTCGATAGCATCTTTTCCATTTACTGCTTCCATGGTTTCAAATCCGACCAATTGGAGCAATCGAACAGCCACCTGGAGGTTTTCTTCTTTATCGTCAACTACCAATATGCGGATCGCTTTTTGAAGGTTAAGAATACCTGTCACGCGTTTTGCAACTGTCCCCTTCACCGTATCAGAATTTCCTTCTTTGATGGCAACATAAAAAGTAAATACAGATCCTTTTCCCAACTGGCTTTCTACACTGATATTCCCTCCCATCAAAATGGCAAATTCGCGGCTCAGGGCAAGGCCTAAGCCGGTACCGCTGCTTTTTTTGATACCTGAGGCGGTTTGAGCAAAATGTTTAAAAAGAATATTGAGTTCATGATCGGCAATACCGTGTCCTGAATCCTGAATTTCAACAACCAGCAGGCCAGTATTTTCAGTTTTTTTATCATACCTCACCCTAAGGGCAATGCCTCCTTCGTCGGTAAATTTAATGGCATTCCCGATTAAATTGATAAATATCTGGCGTAATTTTTGTTCATCCACCCAAACAAAACGAGGAAGGTTGTTGGCTGATTCAACAATAAACTGAAGGTTTTTGAAATCAACCCTTTCTTTAAAAATCATCTGAATGTCATCAATCAATTCAAACAAATCAATATTCGTAGGGTTGATTACAACGCGTCCGGCTTCAACTTTGGATAATTCCAGAATGTCGTTGATGAGCATCAACAGATGTTCGCCGGCGCGAATAATAGACACATTGTATTCTTTTTGCGAAGCTGTCAGCAAGGGATCGCGATTCATCAGCTGCGAAAATCCGATGATGGCATTCAGGGGGGTTCTGATTTCGTGCGACATATTGGCCAGAAAAATACTTTTCGATTTATTGGCCATTTCGGCTTCTAATTTGGCATTTAACAACACAGCTTCAGTTTTTTTCTGTTCGCTGATATCGTGGGTAATTCCGACGATTCCTGTAATTTTGCCATAAATATCACGCAAAGCTACTTTTGAACCCAGCAACCAATGTTGAATACCATCTTTATCAAACATTGTACTGTCGATATCCAGAATCGAGTTCCCGGTACTCAGCACGAACTGATCTTCTCCCTGAGAATATTCTGCTTCATCTTTCGAAAGCAAATTAAAATCGGTAAAGCCGATAATTTCTTCTTCAGAATTTTTACCAACCAACTCAACTTCTTTAGGGTTGGCGATTATTTTCCGACCTTCGGTATCTTTCACATACACTGCATCGGGTATTAAATCGATGATGGTTCTAAAGAGTGTACGTTCATTCTCCAGGTTTTCTTCTGCCTGCTTTCGTGCCGTGATGTCGCGACTGATACCCAGCACACCTATCAATTCCCCGTCAGGACCCAGATAAGGTGTTTTTAGTGTATCTACCAATATCTTAGTCTTATCAGGATAGGTAATCCAAACATCTTTATGGCTGGGTTTGCGATGTGTCATCAAGTCTTTGTCCTGTTCCAGAAATGATTCGGCAATCTCATCATCGAAGATATCAAAGTCGGTCATGCCTGCGATTTGCACAACAGAGCGACCACAGAATTTTGCAAAAGCAGGATTTCCACCCATATATACTCCATTTAAATCCTTAAAGAAAATGAGGTCGGGAATTGAATCCAGCAAAGAACTGATTAAACCGGCATGACGCCTGATTTCCTCTTCTGCTTGTTTGGTCTTGGTGATGTCGCGAAATGTCCAGATTCGTCCGTAATTTTTTCCATCTTTACCCAAAACAGGTGCAGAATACCGATCCAATACCATTCCACTTTTAAATTCTATTTCGTCCTGACTGATTTCTTTATTGTGATCATAAAGGTAGATTACTTTTTCAAGAAATTTCTCAGGGTATTTGGTCAAACCCACTACATGTTTCAACAAGAGACTGTCGTCTTCATTTTCTAGAATAGGCTGGGGTATTTCGAACAATTCAATGGCTCTCTGGTTAATCAGCACTCTTTTCTGATCCATGTCAATCACTAAAATAGCATCAATGGTTGCATCCGTCTGAGCTTCGAGTAAGGATGTCTTTGTTAGAAGCGCTTCTTCTGCTTCTTTTCTTTTGGTAATATCCCTGCTAACCCCGAGTATTCCGATCAGACTGCCATCACTCGCCCAATAAGGCGTCTTTAGGGTATCAATTAATATTTTCCTCCCGTCAGGATAGGTAATCCATTCTTCGTTATGTTGAGATTTTTTATGTTTGAGCATTTCAATGTCAAACTGACGGAAGGAAGAGGCGATCTTAGGATCAAAAAGATCAAAGTCAGTTTTTCCGACAATTTCATTTTTTGGTTTTCCGACAAATTCAGCAAAAGGAGGATTACAACCCAAATATACACCCTGGGTGTCTTTGAAAAAGATAATATCGGGTATGGAATCCAGCAATGAAGTAATCAGTCCCGATTGACGGATTCTTTCAGCCTCCGCAAGTTTTCGTTCTGTGATATCTTCTTTAATGGCAATAAAGTGGGTAATTTTTTTATGTTCATTAAAAATAGGAGATATTAAGGCGGATTCCCAATAGATCTCTCCGTTTTTCTTTTTATTTTGCAATTCGCCGCTCCATTCCTTACCAGAGATTATAGTTTCCCAAAGATTTTTGAAATATTCGGGAGGGGTTGAATCCGACTTTAATATTCTCGGGTTGTTACCCAGTGATTCTTCCTTTGTATATCCAGTTAAATTGCAAAACTTTGGATTTACATATTCGATATTGCCATAGATATCTGTAATAACAATAGAAGCAGGGTTTTGCTCCACGGCTTTCGACAGCTTTAGGATTTCCTCCTCAGCAGTTTTACGCTCTTCTATGAGTTTTATCAATGATTCGAACAAATAACTGCTTTCGGATGCTGTTGTTTCGGTTTCGGCAATTGCATGCGGTGAAGCAGGTTGAATGGCCAAAATGGCTTCTTTTATCCTGTTGATGGTAAGTTTTTGGTCTTCGGCGTCTTGTTTGTGTTTTTGAAAAGCATTCCTGAGCTCCTGCGAACTGATTTCGATGGAGTTTTGAAGCAAGGTTGTGTCGTCTTCAAAATTTTCATACGTATTGTTGATATCCTGGATGATGCCTTTTAGTTCTTCGGGTAAATTGTCAACAGAACCGAAGTGTCTTTTAAGCTGGCGTGTCAGGAGTTTGTTAAAATTGCTTTCCATAAGGCACAAATTTTTTAAATTTCCTTAAAAAGGGTAATGGTCATGGTTTGGTTGTGTAGTTCACAATGTTGTTCAAAGGCATGGAGGGGACAAATTTCACCATAAGAATAAAAGCCTGTTACAGCAGTTGTATTGCCTATTACCTCACGGATAATCTCCAGTTCTTCTTCCACTCTTTGTTTTAACACCAATTTACGTCCCACGCAACTAATCAGGACAGCCAATTCAGTATCTGTTTGTTGAAAGGAGGTTGCTGCCATTTCAGCAGCACCGTTGGCACCATCTATCAGTCTGTCAGCATTGGCTTTCATCAGGCGTACGTATTCGCCCTGAGGGATATCACCCGCAAATACCATGCTTCCGTCGGCTTCATTTACACCTAAAATAGTTCGGACCAGTGGTGTTTCTGAATTTTTGATACGGAAACTTAAAGGAAACAAAAGCGCCGAAGCAGGCAAATTAGCTGCATGGTCGCCCAGGTAACGTTTGTAAAGTTCCAATGCTGGTTGTCCATCCAACTCGAAAAGGATATTGCCTTTAGAGCGGGTAACTTCGCGGTCGACACCAAAGGAATCCCAACCTCCCATTGAACCGTAGCCAATCTGAAGGGATGCTCCATAGAAGCCAATGGCAACTACCAGGTTTTTTTCACCTCCCCGGTTGTGTACAATTGCAGTTTCCGAAAATAAATCCTGATCGCCGGCCAAACCACCCGTAACCGGTATACGGTCTTTGAGTTGACTGTTTAAACCGTTGGTAAGTTCAGTTCCGTTGATATTCAAACCTTCGGAAAGTATCATGATGTGAACAAGCCCTTGCTTGTCGAGCTTTGCTGCCAGCTTTTCGCCAACTTCAAAACTATCTTCCATGCTATAAATGTTTTCTTTTGCAATTTCAATCTTTGATTTTTCGAAAAAAACTGCCGTACACACGATGTTGTTGTTGAAAACTTCCTCCTGGTAAATTTCGCCGGAAGTAGAACAACCTACGATTTCAGCCTTCGGATAAAATGCTTTCACCTCATCAATAAGCTGAGTTTGCTTTAACAATTCTCTGTTGCCAAATAAGAAAACAAGCTGAGCCAGGTTGCTGAGATTATTTTCAGTTTTTTTTACCCAAGCATTGGCCTGGGAATAAATTTGTTGTTCTGTTTTCATGGGTATGTTTTTTGCTTATTGTTTATTTTGTCAAGTTGATGAAGTTAGTTTCTCATTCACATCTTTTGTCATGCTGAACAAAGTGAAGCATCTCATTAGTTTGAGATTCCTCACTAACGCTCGGAATGACAAAACAAACATTTGTGCTATTCATCATTCATCATTCCTAATTCTTAAATCACTAATTTTGGATTAAAAATATTTCTTTATCATCGTGATTAAATCTTCCCTTTTGATGGGTTTTGAGATATAATCGTTGCAACCTGCTTCAATGGCTTTTTCTTTGTCATCCTTCATAGCATAAGCGGTTTGAACGATGATGATTACCTTGGAGTTAAACTCCCTGATTTTTCGGGTGGCTTCAAGGCCATCCATATCAGGCATTCTAATATCCATCAGCACCAAATCTATTTCAGGATGGGCCAAACATGCTTCCACCGCTTTGTTTCCTGTTTTTTCTATAAAAAGCTGATGGTTTATATTTTTAACAGCCATTTGAATGAGTATGCCTGAAATTTCGTCATCATCCACAATTAATATGTTAAGGTCTTTCGCTTGACTGCCCGAATCCAAGACTGAAGTTATATCTTTTGAATCTGTTGACTCTTCCATGACTTTGCGATAAGGTAAGGAAAGGTAAAATACAGAACCATAGCCTTCTACGCTTTCCAGATAAATTTTGCCACCCAATAAATCAGCTTGTGCTTTCGCAATAGAAAGACCTAAACCTGCGCCTTCATACTGCCTTGTATTTGAAACATCTACCTGCATGAAATGTTCAAAAATAAGTTGCTGGTGATTTTCGGAAATGCCGATACCGCTATCTTTCACATAAAACTCTAATACTTCTGTATTCGGATTTGTAGCTATTTCATTCATTATGTGTTGGTCAGCATATTGTAAATCAGTAGTTTCTGCAGTTCTTATGTTTTTAAATTGAAGCCCAAATTCAATGCTGCCTTTAGAAGTAAATTTTATGGCATTGTCAAGCAGAATTGAAAGTATGCTGTCAAGCTCTGTGCTACTCGTTTGGAGGTATTCAATATTTTTGGGTAAATGATTGGTAATTGTATAAGCCAGGCCCTTTTTTTCGGCTGCGGATTTATAACGTTTGAAAACATCTTTTGCGAGGCTTTTGAAATTGGTTTTGCGGATATCCGGTTTTAATTCCCCTGCCTGTATCTTTGAACTTTCTACAATGTCGTTAATGGTATGCATCAACCGAAAAGCGCTTGTATTAATTTCCTTGATATACTCATCTCTTTCGGTTTTTGTTAAATCATCGTCTTGCAACAACGACATAAAACCAAGTAAGCCATTGAAAGGCGTGCGTATTTCATGTGAAATATTATTCAGGAAAGCTGTTTTGAGTCGATTGCTTTCATCAGATTTATAAATGGCCAGCTTTAAGTCATTATTTTTCTTTTCGAGCTCATAGGTTCGCTCTTGTACAATTTCATCCAAAATAATATTCTGATGATTCAACTGCTGATAGAGGTAACGGGTCTCCAGCAGGTTCTTAATCCTGAGGTCAACTTCTTTCAAATCAAAAGGTTTCGAAATAAAATCTTTAGCACCTATTGAAAGTGCTTGCTTTCTGGATTCCATGGAGATATCTGCAGTAAGCACGAGTATCGGCATATAAACATTGGCCGGGATAAAAGCCTGCAATTGCTCTATTATTTCAAAGCCAGAAAAATGAGGCATGTTTAAATCAAGCAGTATGATATCGGGCTTAAACATTTCGAATAAGGCTACAACCAATCGCGAATCCGTTGTAGTTTTAATATTGCTGTAGCCTTGAAATTCGAGCAATCCTACAAGAATATCAATATTGTTCTGTTTGTCATCCACTATCAGGATGTTAGCATTTTTTAAAGTTGAATCGATCATATTGGTGGTTGTTGGTTTGTTATTTGTTAATGGTTAATTAGGTTGTAGGTTATTTAGGTTGTAGGTTTTTAGATTGCCTTAACTGATTTTTACAGCCTAAATTCCAAATTCACTAATTTCTAGCTACCTCAGGTTCTTAAATCTAATATTTGCGAAAATTCCTAATTTTTTTATGAGATGCTTCACTTTGTTCAGCATGACAAAAGAAAATGAGATTGTCGCCTCTTCGCGCCCTTACTTTTTAGTAATTCATAATTCATAATTCCTAATTATTCTCCCACCCACTCATCCACTACTTCTAAAAAAGCATGAATAGCGATGGGTTTTGTTATGTATTTTTTGGCACCGGACTCCAATAATTTATTAATCTGTTGAGGCATGGCATCGGCGCTGATAATAACAACCGGGATGTCTTTTGTTTTTTTATTAGCCTTAAGCTTTTTGAGGACTTCACTCCCGTGCATATCGGGCAAATCAAGGTCCAACACTATCAAATCCGGTTTATTTTTGATGGCAAGCTGAAGGGTTTTTTCCCCCCTGGAATGAGTTACTAAGCGAATACCTGAGCGGTAAGCAGTAAGAATCAGCTCAATTAATTCAATATTGGTCGGATTGTCTTCAATATAGAGAATACATCCTTTGTTTTCCGTTTCCGAAAGCGTTTTAGCATTTATACTTTCTTTTAAAACATTCAGTTCATTCTGGATAATTATTAACTCTTCTGCACGGTCTCCTTTTTCTTCTTTTTGTATTCGTATTTCAGCATTGGCCAGGTTTAAAGCAGAGGTGAGTATTGTATTCTCAATTTTTTCGGATGTTTTACTAATTGGATTTTCTGCCAAAGGTAACTCGATCCAGAAACAGCTGCCGATGCCTACCTGACTTTCTACACCTATATTTCCTTCCATGGCATCCATTAGTTTTTTTACCACATTCAGTCCCAACCCGGTACCTTCAATATTTGTGTTTTCGTCATCTAATCTTATAAAAGCATCAAAAATACTTGCAATATCTTTTTCAGGAATACCCCAACCACTGTCAATTACTGAAATTCTGAGATATTTACTATCAGCTGAATTTATAGGATGGCTATCTGCTTTCAGGATGACACTGCCTCCTTCTTTGTTATATTTAATGGCATTGCTGATCAAATTCATCAATACTTGTTTTAAGCGCTGATGATCCGCAAATATATAAGTATTTTCAGTAGGTAAATTCATCAGTTCAAGCTTGATTTTTTGTTTTTGGGCTTGAGGCTGAAAAACTTCTGTCATTTCATTTAAAACTTCATTTAATAGAACAGCTTCTGTTGAAAGTTTCAGATGTCCAGCTTCGATGCGCGAAATGTCGAGCACTTCATTGATTAAATTGAGCAGATGTTTTCCACTTTCCAGAATATGATGTACTCCGTTTTCTTGTTTGGGTTGCAGGTTGCTCATTTCGAGTAATTGAGCAAAGCCAAGTATCGAATTCAAAGGGGTCCTCAGTTCGTGGCTCATACGCGAAAGGAATTCCGATTTGGAAATATTTGCATTTTCAGCCTCTGAAATGGCTTTATTGATTTTTTCTTCCGCCAGTTTACGTTCTGTTATGTCAATGGAAATTCCACCCAGCATGGTATGCTGTCCCGATATAGGGATACTGAATTTTTGTGTTTCGTAATCATGGATGTTTCCATCCAGGTTAGGGAAACTTTCCTGAATTTTCTGATAACCCTTCTGAAATGTTATTTCATCATCCTTTATAATTCTTGTTGCTTCTTCGCTACCGAAAATAGCTGAAGCCGGAAGCCCATACCAACTTGATGCACCTAAAGCATTTTCCATGGCAGTATTCGCGTATATCATTTTGCTTTCATGATCTTTAATAAAAACAAGGGCAGGTAAATGCTCCATGAATAAAGAAAATCTTTTTTCGCTCGCGCGAAGCGCTATTTCCGATTGCGAACGTAGACTGATGTCTTCGAAGATGTAAAATCTGCCGAAATATTCGTCCTTTTTGCCACGAATCTGAGTGGAAAAACGACGAATGGTCCGATTGTTTGTAAAAGCAATTTCATCTTCTACCACCACACGGTTTGCTTCATCCTGAAGGGGTTTGCATGATTCGGCAAAAGCAGGTATATCGGCCAGAACGGGCAGGCAATAGGGAATGATGTCGTTGTTCTTTAGTTCGCCTCGTTGTATTTGCGCTTCAATTTGCTCTATTTCCCAAATCTCGCAGAAACGGTGATTGAAGTAAAGAATTTCGTCGTTACGGTTATCAACCACCAAAAAGCCCAATGGGGATGAATTGCTCATGAGCTCCAGGAACGATTTATTCCACTCAAGTATCTCTTCAATTCGTTTACGTTCAATAAGATCTTGTTCAAGCTTATTATTGCTTAATAAAAGTTGAAGTGTTCTTTCTTTTACTTTTTGCTCGAGGTTTAAATTCAATTCTAGTATTTTCAATTCAATGCGTTTTTTCTCGCTAATATCTTCCTGAATGGCAAGAAAATGACTTAGCTTTCCATTGGTGTTAATGATGGGAGAAATAGTAGCCGATGTCCAGAATAATTTTCCGTTTTTCTTTTTGTTATGGAATTCCCCATTCCATTCCTTGGCTGATAAAATGGTATCCCATAAAATACGGTATTCTTCTTTTGATTTTTCGCCCGATGAAAAAAGACGAGGGTTTTTCCCGGCTAATTCTTTATTGGTGTAGCCGGTTAATTTGCTTGCATTTGTGTTACTATATTCAATATTCCCATCAAGGTCAGTAATACAAATCATCAATGGGCTTTGATTGATGGCTTGCGATAGTTTTGTTAATTCTTCCTCATCTTTCTTTTTTTCAGTAACATCAATATTAACACCCCTTAACCCAATAATAGTATCACCATCATAAACAGCTGTAACATTGTTTTGCAGCCATTTAATCTTGCCTTCAGGCATTATCAAACGAATATCAACGATTTTGCATTCATCTTTTTGGTAGGTATTTTGCTGCAATTCTTTCACGATTTTTAAATCGTCAGGATGTACCAGGCTTATAAAGTGTTCAAATAAAGTATCCTTTTTTTCAAAAGCCGATAGCCCCAGTAAATGATAATAGTTTTTTGAACCTGTCAGTTTTGAATTGATAAGATCATGTTCCCAGCTTCCCATATTGGCAATTTCCTGGGCGTAATTTAGTTGTGCTTCGCTTTGTTTAATAGATTCATCCAGCGTTTTGCGCAAAGTAATATCACTAAAAACGCTATAAGCCCCGAGATAATTATTATTTTCGTCGATTTTTGGTGTAGCACTAACTTGTAAGTATTTGAAATTTCCTCTTTTTGAAATAATCTGAAGTTCGTAATGTTCTGAAACACCAAGCTGGCGAATTTCATTTTGCTGTTTGATTTTTTCAATTTCGGCTGGAGGTAAAAAATCAAAGAGTGACATTCCAATCAATTCATCGGTTTCAAATATTTTTTGAGCAGCCAGGTTAGCAAATTCAAAAACATCAAATTGATTGACGATGCCAATGCCTTCAGCCTGGGATTGGATAATTGCCTGAAATTTTTGCTCGCTTTCAATCAAGGCATTTTCTGCCAGTTTACGTTTGGTGATGTCGCGCATGCTACCGCAAATTTTTATTGGATGAGCATTCGTGTCGAAAAAAAGACCTGATGAAACGGATACATAAACAATGTTACCATCTTTGTTAAGCAACGACAGTTCATAGTCGGAAACATTTCCATGTTTTGATATTACAGTAAGAAAGTTATTCCTTTCTTCAGGAAGAGCATACACATCGAGCAATGATTTGCCTATCATTTCATCGCGGGTATATTGTCCTTTGGTCATTTTTTCTATAGAGGGGCTGATGTCGAGGATTAATCCATCCATGTTTACTTCGTAATAAACATCTGTTAGATTTTCAAATATATCCTGAAACTTTTTCTTGGTTTCGGTCAACTCATTTTCAGTTTTTAAGCGTAAACTGACATCATGAATAACAGAATACAGCAAGGGTTTATCGCCGAACTGGACAGGGCCAGAATATACTTCAACATCCCTGAGTTCTCCATTTGAAAGGCAGTGCTTAAAGAAAAAATGATTACGCTCCTGCTTGAGGGCCGTATCCATTTCCTTTTTAATTTCTTCAGCAGTAAGCACATTGAGTTCGGATACTTTTTTACTGCAGATTTCGGAATAGGACCAGCCATAAAATTTGCAAGCAGCCTGATTTACATCTTTTATATCCCCGGTCTCAGGGTCAATAATCATCATGATTGATTGATTGTTGTTAAAAAAGAATTTAAACTGCATTTCGCTTTGATGTAGCTTTTTCTTTTCCAATATTTCGGAAGTGATGTCGATTACAGTTACAAAGCAATATTTTCCGTCAAGGACAACGATACCGCTTAGATGAACATAAGCAGTTGCATTGTTGGCAACCGAAAGGCATAGTTCGCAGCTTTCTTTTAGGTTGTTTTTAAAAACTTTTTCCAGAAAGCTGTTGAAGATGGGTTTGCTGTCGTTGGAAACAAAAAAGCCAAAACGGCTGTTGATCAATTGAGAAGCTTTTTTGCCCAGTAAATCAGCTCCGGCATTGTTCAGTTCAATAATTTCACCTTCAGCGTTCAGTGTAAAGTATCCGGAAGGTGCAAAATCATACAGTTCAGTATATTTTTTAGCAGCTAAATTAGCCTGTTCATTGGCCAACATCAGTTCTTCGTTCTGCATTTCGAGTTCAATCTGAAAAACTTCCAATTCATGAATAGCTTTGTGTAAATCTTCACCAGAAAAATCGTCAATTTTCCATTTTAATGGACCTTTCAACTTATTTTTCAGATATGCTTCTGCCTTCTGGCGAAGCAGTGCTGCTGATGTTATCGGTGTTTTTTTTTTCATTTATTCAATACTTTGTCAGTTATAAGTTGTCAGTTGTTTACTGTTCACTGTTTCCTAGTTGCCTCATCCCCAATTCTCCCGAAGAATCTGGACAGGCTTTCTCCTTTTTCTTAAAGCATAAAAGTCTACAGCCTAAAGTCGTAATTCGTAATTTTTTAGATGCTTCACTTTGTTCAGCATGACAAAAGAGGAATTTGATCTCTTAGTCCCCCTTTCGCTCCCTCGCCTTAACGTAATTTGTAATTCCTAATTATCTAACTCCCATTTTGTCACGTTAAATCCAAAAGTGCTTCCTTTATTCACTTCGCTTTTGACCCATAATTTGCCTCCGTTTTTTTCAACAAAATCCTTACAGATAAATAATCCCAGCCCTGTACTGAGTTCTCCTTCGGTGCCTTTTCGGCTTGTATTTACACCCAGGTTAAAAAGATGATCGAGCATCTTTTTTTCCATACCAATACCATTATCTTTTACTGAAATTTCAATAAATTTTTCGGAAACTGAGCTAACCGAAACAATTATGTTCCCTCCAATGGGTGTAAACTTCAATGCGTTTGAAACAAGGTTGCGGATCACGGTTGTAAGCATCATTTTGTCAGCAAAAACGTGTAAACCGGATGGGATATCTAATTCAATTTCAATTTTTTTGTTTTGAGCAGTGTCCTGCGAGGTTTGGATACATTCGTCAATAATGGTCGACAGTGGATACAAATGAGGGTCGAAAGGGATGAGACCTTGTTGCATTTTGGCCCACTCCAGCAGGTTTTCGAGTAAGCGGAAGAGCTGGGTAGCGGATTTTCGCATGCTGATGGCAAAACCCTGAATTTCGTCCCTGGAAAAATTTTGAAGTTTTTCTGACATTATTTGTGTAAATCCCAGAAAACTATTAAAAGGGTTGCGCAAATCGTGGGCGATGATAGAAAAGAATTTGTCTTTTTCGGCATTCAGTTGCTGTAATTCCCTGGTTTGCCTGCAAATTTTTATATGTGTACCTACTCTTGCTTTGACTTCCTCAGCCTGAAAGGGTTTCGCAATATAATCGACCCCACCGTAAGCAAAGGCTTTTACAATATTTTTGGTGTCACTGAGCGCACTGATGAAAATAACAGGGATGTCTTGTGTAGCTGACTGCTCTTTTAAGCGCCTGCAGACTTCATAACCATCTATTTCGGGCATCTTGATATCCAGAATAATTAGATCTGGTTTTTCTTTTTCAGCCACCTGTAGGGCCATTGCACCACTGAGCACAGGGCGAACTTTATATCCATCCTCTTTGAGGATGGCATCTAATATTCTAAGATTCGAAGGGACATCGTCAACTATAAGAATATTTGCTATATAGCGCGCCGCTTTGTTTGTTGTCAACATTTTATTTCTTATTGGTTAATAGTTTTTGAAGGCTGATATAATCGTAATTGTTGGCAAATCCCAAAAGTTGGTGATGAAGTTCGGAATTTTCAGGTTCGATGCTGTTGATAAGTTCTATTAAAAGGTCTAAATCAGCTATTGCCAAAGCATCCAGCATTTCAAGCACGAGTTGAAGTGGTAATTTTGCAATATCATCCGTAATATTTTTTTTGTCATTTAAATATTTATCGTGCTCCATGGGAGCTTCGTCTTTATAGATGTATTGAATTCCCAATATATTTGCAATTGTAGAAAACAATTCGTTTTCACGGAAAGGCTTTTGAATATAACCCTGCATATCCATAGAAGCTATTTTTTCGCGTTCTTCTTTAAATACACTGGCAGTTAGTGCAATAATAGCTGTTTTTTTTCCTTTTTCGCTTAATTTAATCCTACGGCAGGCTTCATAGCCATCCATCACAGGCATGCGCAAATCCATCAGAATAAGATGAGGATTCCATGCTTCAAATTTTTCGATGGCTTCGGCACCATCCATGGCTTCATTGGTTTCGAATCCAGTTATTTTGAGTAGATTAACAACTACTTGAAGGTTTTCAAGTTTATCATCCACCACCAGCACACGCACAGGCTGCTGAGCATTTTTGAGGGAGACTACACGTTTTGTAAGTTTTTCTTGAATGTCGATGGGTTTTCCTTCTTTAATTTCTACATAAAAAGTAAAAACAGAGCCGATTCCAATTTTACTACTCACGCTAATTCCACCTCCCATCAGAATTGCCATTTCACGACTGAGGGCCAGTCCCAGCCCTGTTCCACTGCTTTTTTTAATACCGCTGCTCGTTTGTTCAAACTGTTTAAAGAGTTTACTTATTTCGTTTTCGGCAATACCACTGCCTGAATCTTGGATTTCGACAATGAGGCGGCTGCTCTCCTCATTTATTTTCTCACCACGGATGCGCACAGCAATACCCCCTTCATCTGTAAATTTTATAGCATTGCCGATTAAATTGATAAATATCCTGCGGAGTTTATTGTCGTCTACAAAAATATAACGGGGGAGATCGTCGGCAGTTTCAAAAATAAATTGTAGGTTTTTGAGTTGGGCTGATTCTTTGAAAAGCATCTGTATGTCGGAAAACAAAGCATACAAATCAACATGTGAAGGATTTAATTCCAAGTGACCTGCTTCCATTTTGGATAATTCAAGTATATCGTTGATCAGCGACAATAAGTGTTCGCCTGCACGGATGATAGAGAAATTATATTCTCTTTGCGAATCGGTTAAAAGCTGATCGCGGTTCATCAGCTGCGAAAAGCCAATAATGGCATTGAGTGGCGTCCTGATTTCGTGGGACATATTGGCCAGGAAAACACTTTTAGCTTTATTAGCTGTTTCGGCCATCTCCGCCATTTCATTAGCTTTGGCTGTTACAGACTCTAGGTATAAATTGGTTTCGAGCAATTCTTTTTCATTTTGCTTTTGTTTCGTTATATCCCAATTGGTTCCTATCATATTGAGCGGATTACCGGATTCGTCGCGTTGAACAATGGCCATTGCCCTAATGTTGTGAATACTTCCATCGGGCCAAACTACCCTGAATTCGGTATCAAATTCTTTTTCGCCTTTTAAGGCCATCTGTATTTCATCATCCCCTCTCTGTTCATCGTCGGGATGAATACCGTCGCGCCAGGTTTCGTAAACGCCACCGAAATTCTTTTCTTCGATGCCATACAAGGCAAACATCTGATTGTCCCACAAAAGTGCATTTTTTGAAACGTCATATTCCCACACACCAACGCCACCGGCTCGCGTAGCCAGTTCCAGACGGGCAGATACTTGTTTTACTTTTTCTTCGGCCTGCTTACGGTCGCTGATATCGGTTAAAGAAGTAACCCTTACATCTCTTCCTTTATAATGCATCATCTTACCCCGAAGTACACAGGGGAAAGTGCTGCCATCTTTTTTCAAGGCCATCACTTCATATGGCTCTTCGTAGCCGGCAAGCATATTTTTCATAACCATATCCCTGTCTTCAGGGACTATCCATTCAGTACCGTATCGGCTAAGTGCTTCTTCTGTAGAATAACCAAAAATCTTTTCACCAGCCAGGTTTTGTTCAATACAACGTCCTTTTTCGGAGAAAAAGATGGAATCAAAAGCGGCTTCCGATAATCCCCTGTACTTTTCTCTGCTTTCTTCAATTTCATCTTCAGCCAGTTTGCGTTCCGTAATATCGCTGGCAATGCCCAGGTAACCTATAATCTCCTGGTCCTGATTCCTGATAACACTTACAATCAAATTAACAAAAATAGATTTTCCGCTTTTGTGGAGATAAGTCCAGGTTCTTTCTTCGCTATCCTGAATTTGTGCTTTTGCTACAAAAACATCAAACCCATCTATGGGTTTGCCAAATTCATGCGACAATTCCAAACTGCGTTCAGCTACTTCGCTTTCTAAATGAAAACGAGCGGGTGTATGTTTTCCAATCATCTCTTCGGCAGAGTAACCCAGCATTTCTTCTGAGCCCTTGCTAAAAACAGTAATGATTCCTTTGACATCGGTTGCAATGATGGAAGTATGAATGGCAGCCTGCAAGATATCCGACAAGGATTTATGGGCCGACTTAAGTGCTTCCTCCGATAGTTTACGTTCTGTAATATCCTGAAGGGTGCCGTATGTACCTGTAATTTCATCTTTTTCGTTGAGGCCTAAACGAGCATACACTTCAATCCAGCGAAAGCCACCGTCTTTGGTTAAATAGCGAACCTGATGACGGCAATACTCTTTTTTTCGCAAAATCAGGGGTTCGAATAATTCCATGTTGCGCTGGCGGTCGTCGGGATGTACATAATTTACAAACAATTGACCCAGTGATTCTTCAACACTAAAACCAGAGATTTCTTCCCATGCGTAATTGAGGAAAAGCCACAATCCATTGGCATCGGTTTGGAAAATGACTTCCTTCAGATTTTGAACGACCTCTTTGTATTTTTTTTCACTTTGAATAAGGGCTTCTTCTACCCGTTTTCGTTCTGTAATATCTTCTTTAACCGCCAGAAAATGAGCAATTTCGCCTTTTTTATTTTTAATAGGAGAAATGGAAGCCAATTCCCAATAAAGTTCACCGTTTTTCTTTTTGTTATGAAACTCTCCTTTCCATTCGTTACCCGATAAAATGGTGTCCCATAATTGCTTATATTCTTCTCTGCTCTTCTCTCTTGAACTAAATATTCTAGGATTTTCTCCAATTAATTCAACAGCATCATAGCCGCTCAACTCAGAAACAATGGGATTTCCATATTCAATATTTCCTTGAATATCGGTAATTACAATAGAAACAGGACTTTGTTGAACAGCCAGTGATAGACTTAGCAATTTTTCTTCCACTACTTTGTTGGCTGTAATATCAATACAACTCCCAATATAACCGGCAAAGATACCATCGGGCGTAAAACGTGGGATTCCATTATCTAACAACCAGCGATAGCTACCATCGGCATGCCGCAAGCGGTATTCCATTCTGAAGCTGCGTTGGGCTTTAAAACTATCAAGGTAAATGTCGAGGCAATTTTGAAAATCGTCGGGATGAACACCGTCTGTCCAACCATTTCCCATTTCCTGCTCCAGGCTTCGACCCGTAAAATCGAGCCAGGGTTGATTGAAATAATCACATAAAGCATCGGTACCCGATTTCCAGATTAAAACCGGTGCGGTATCGGCCAAAAAATTAAAACGTGCTTCGCTTTCCAGCAATGCTTCTTCCGAGCGTTTACGATCGGAAATGTCGGTAATAAACCCATGCCAAAGCACAGATCCGTCTTTTTCCATTTGTGGTAATGCATTGCCATAAAGGAAACGCACATTTCCATCCTTAAACTTTACCCGGTACTCATGTTGCCAGGGTAATAAGTCTTTTGCCGAAACCTGAATGCTAGCAACTACCGCTGCAAGATCATCAGGGTGAATATTGTTAAATACAGCAGTTCCATCTTCCCTTACATCCTCAGGACTGACGCTGTAAATTTCACGGATGGCCTCGCTGGCATAAGGGAAACAGGAAGAACCATCTGGACGCAAACGATATTGATATACCATACCGGGAAGTTGAGAAGAAATTTTCAGCAATCGATCGAGTGTGTCTTGTTGTAAGATTTCTTTTTGACGACGTTCGCTGATATCGGTAGCTACTCCGATAAGTGCAATGGGCTCGTTGTTTTCGTTGTGAATTACTGAAGTAGAGAGAAATATTGGAAATTCACTGCCATCTTTCTTGCGGTTGAGCAATTCACCTTGCCATCCGCCCGAAAGTGTTGCAGGAAGTATTTCATTTACAATTGCTGGTGGATTGTTAGAAGACCGTATGATGTCAATCGAATTCCCGATTAATTCATGTTCTTCATATTGAAAGCATTTTAAAAAAGCTGTATTCACAAAAACTATGTTGTCAGAAGTATCGGAAATGCTTACACATTCGCTGATGCTGCTTATTGCATGGGTAAGCATTGAAACGATAGCTGCTGTGGGCTTTCCTGGCTGTAAAGTTGAAAAACGTTTGAGTGCCTCATTCTCCATTATTAGTTCATGAATAAGTTTCATCATTTCTGTTTCCGAAAGTTTTGAAACATCTTCTTTTGATTTTTCTTTCATATTCAACAGGCTTTGGTAATCAGTGATCGGTGATTAGTGAACAGTGGCATGAGTGTTGAGGAGTAGACATATGACTTAAGCCTATATCAAGGTCTCAGGGATACTCTTTGAAGGCTTGTATTTCAAACACCACAAAGGCTACAAATATAATTAATTTAACACAATCTGCAAAAAAAATAAAAAAGCGGAGAACAGTGATCAATGTACAGTGATCAGTAATCATTAACAATTTTCTTTTGTCTTGCCGAACGAAGTGAAGCGTCTAAAAAATTACAAATTTCGAATTACGAAGAAGCGAAACATTCATTTCCTTTTGTCATCCTGAACAAGGTGAAGCATCTAAATAATTGCAAATTAAGAATTACGAAAAAGCGTGTGAGCGAAAGCGAGACGAAGAGATCGCTCTCTTCGTCTCCTAGTCTCTCCCTCATGTTGACTACTTACTCGTATCTATTGTTAAAAAAGAGTTTTTTAGATAAATTGCCTTGTGGGTTTATCAATTGAACAACCAGTATTTGTGATTTTGCTTCAATGGTAAGTTTATGCAAGCTTCCTCCTTGCAATGTGGTTTTTAGTAACATACGAGCAATATCATCGTAAACAAAGACTTCAGTTTCTTTGCTCACCAGGCTAAGGTCGATGACTAACTGCTGACCATCAGAATAAATCCTTGCAGGAAGTTCGGTATAGTTGGCATTATTATCAGCGCCGAAATGGAGAATAAAACGCAAGGGATTATCATTGCTTGATGACTGGAAGCTGTATATATTTTTAGCTTTCATATTTTGAATATAATGTTCCTGACGATCTTCGAGCATGACGGTTTTATAGTTTTCAAGTATAAAGTTGCATCGGATGCTGTATTTCCCATCTATACCCGGTTTAAACATAATCGGTACCATCGGGTTTTCGGCTGTATCGCTTAAATAACGCACCGAGTAGGATTGATTGGCGAAAGGTATAAAAAGGCTGGGAGCCGTTAAAACTGGGCTAAATAATTTAGCAGCACCCGATTGATTATCAGCATATCCAAAAAATATTCGCACTTCATCGGAGCTGTTGTTCGCAGCCGATTGTACTACTAAACTTAACATAGTAGGATCTGTATCTTTGGAGTTTTTGAGCCAGCCACCAGCACCATTGTGGACCCTCACGGTATTATCCACACCAAGCATAGCCGAACTGGCTGCCCTCACAAAATATCCCTGCATAGGTGCAATATATCTGCTTACGCCATTGGTGCCACTTCCACTCACTGAATTGCATACGCCATAATTGCTGGCATCTTTGTTGTAAATCCACATATCGTAACCGCTGCCACTACTCTGCAGCATTGAGCGTGACCAACCTGAAGCAGCTTGCCAGTCAATAGAAGAGGGGTAAGGGTTACCTACTAAGTTAAAGCCCTTAAGGTTTACATCGGTAGCATTGATGGTAAGTAAATAATTAAGGGCTGCATTGTTCAGATTGCCCACAAAAGAGTCGGTAGGGTTAAGTGCTTGTGCTGAATACAGATAACCGCGGCCAACCGCAAAATTACTTGATGGATGAACCGTATTCCAATTAATAGCAGAGCTGGTATTAAGTTTATATATCCAACAACTGCTGGGTTCATTCCAAAGATAAAGATCGTAGCCAGTACCGTTACCGTATGTACCTGAAGGTGTCCAGTTTCCGCTGATACTTTGCGCTGCCACAGGTGACGAAAGAAAATGCCATGCTTCGGCACTTCCATTGATGTAGCGTTGTGAAGTAGCTGCAACATTGTCGGTGTTATGAATCAAGGATGCAGTTCCGGCAGCATCAGATTGTAATACAAAGCCTGAATTACCTGCATTATTGCTCAGTGTTCCCATTACGGTTAATTGTCTGATGGAGGAAAGCGTAAAGTGTTTGCCTGAATTAATCAGCAAGGTATTTGCTACCGTAAAATTAGTATTGAGTGTAACGCCAATGGCATTATCAATGCTTAAATTGTAAAGCTTTTCGTTAAGATACTGGTTGGTTTCTATGGTTTGTAACGAAGTACCGGCATAGCTCACAGTAGATGAATTGGTAAAAGCATCTAATTTTCCTGAAAGAACACTCAGTGTATTCAACAATTTAAGGTTGCCATTTAAGCTTACATTATTGGCATTATTGATGGTCAGATTATAGACCAGGTCGTTATAAAACATGCCTGATTGAATCGTTTGGGCCAGACTACCTGCAAAAGCTACGGTTGAGCTGCTAGAACTTGCATCTATCTGAGCTCCGTTTGTAAAGTTAAAGTCTCCTTTAACAGTGAGTTTAAAACCGTTGCAAACCACACGGTAAGTTGATTGTGCATTGCTTATGTTGTTCACAGATCTGTCTTGATCAAGCTGACAATGGTTAAGCGGCACAGCATCAAAAATGATATTGGCATCTACAGCTGGTATTGCATTTTCAGTCCAGTTGCCTATAGTATTCCAATTATTGCTTAAGCTACCTTTCCATTTATTGATTCCTCTTTCCCAGGCGCCCATACTAGGATTCGTCCTTGTATTTCCTGCATAATCCCATGTAATACCAGTACCGCTTACACCTAATAAATCAACACTAATTTTATAATCGCTGGCAATGGAAGATCCCTGATTGAAAAAACTAGGATTGGAGCTTACACTATGCGCATCCATTCCTGCAATGAGGGGTAATGAATTCTTATTGGCAGCGTTATAATATCCCAATATACCACCGGTGCCACTTACATAATATTCATTATAATCCAGGGTTAAATTAGTAGTTACAGCATAGCTAAAGTAAGCAGCGTAATGCATACTAGCTCCTGCTATGGTAGAACGGACGTTCGAGAAAATATTATTTCTGATATTGCGGGTATTTGTCGTTACAGCACTATAGAAAGCATACGACTTATTGGTAGCTCCACTAACCAAACTTCCTGCGATATAAACGGTGTTAAAATAGAGGTTGTTGTTGCTGCTGGCAGTACCTGTTTCATAAATACCATAAATAGTTGATCTCGAATTTCCTCCTAAACTGATAATATTATTGGAATAGGTGCAAGCTCCGGCAGCAATTTTGATACCATATACATAAGCTGCTATAGAAGAAGCACCATTTATTGTTAAGCTATCAATAAAATTACCAGAAACAACATTTGCACCTGTACTGGCACTAAAATATAATCCAATAACATAACCAGCAAAAGCAGAATTGGAATTTGAAAGATTAAAAATTGTATTTCCACTAATTGTTTTCAAAGTAGTAGTTCCACTGAGTGCAATTCCGCAAACAGAAGCTGTATTGGTAGCAGTAGTATTGCGATTGGCATTGCTTAAATTTCTGATGGTATTGTTAGAAATAGTTATCGCACCATTTACTGCAGCGATCCCATCAATAAGTCCGGCAGTGCTCGTAGTTGTATTGTTTGTGCTATTGTCGAGGTTAGCGATAATGTTATTGCTGATGACAATAGTCCCTGTTCCCTGAGAATAAATGCCCATTACGCTTTGAGGGTTGGCTGTACTCAGCGAGCTGGCTTCAAAGCTGTTGGCTGTTGAAATACTTCCTATGGTATTGTTGCTGATGGTGGTCGTTCCTGCAGTGGCTGTTTTATTGATCCCGTATAAATTAGTGGCAAGTGTTGAAGCATTGCCTGCAAGAATAGAGCCAATATGGTTGTTTTGGCAATCAACAATACCTGTACTTGAAATGTTGATTCCGTATACATTTGCATTGGTAGCACCACCTGTAAAAGCAATTGATCCGGTACCGAGCGTATCTCCGATGATATTACCACTTATTGTACCAATGTTAACATTCCCGGCGATAATATTAATCCCTGTCAAGGCTCCGGTAGATGAATTGCTCCAGTTTATATTTCGTATGATGTTATTTTGAACAGAGGAAGCCACAGTAGTTCCAACATTCATATTGATTGCTGTAAAGGCATTGTTGTTGGCGTTTGTCTTGGTAAAAGCAGTGCCACCACACAAAGCATCATTCCCACCTATAAAATTGCTGCTTATATTAATAGCTGTAGAAGTAGTTGCTGAAATATTGATAGCAGTGTATGCAACAGCAGCAGTTGGTGGAAAGCTGGTTGTTTCAAATAGGCTATTCCCGGTGATGGCCCAACTGCTATTATAAGCAGCAAGCTGGATTCCATTGGAAGCTATGCCTTTGTTGAGAAAATCGAAAATATTATTGTTGCTGAGAGTATCTCCGCTGTTGTCTCTACCTGAAGTGCCAGCTGAATAAATGGCGTTGTAAGGTCTACCCGCTGCATCGCTGCTAATATCGTTATTGTTAATGTTGTTACCATCATTTCCATTGCCTGAAGTGGATGTTGAGAAAAAGATAACACCACCTGAAACGTTTGTTTCTGAACCTTTAATTTTGCAGTATTTAATGGTATTATGTCCTGCAGAATTGATAAATTGAATGGTTGATGCAGTTGCACCTGTGCTGGTGTTGGTAATTGTCAAATCTTTTGTTGAGCCACTTGCATTTACCCTTCCGTCGATGCTAACACTATCAGCTCCGTTTAAATTAAGTAACGGACCAGCAACACTTCCACTAATGCTAAGACCTGTAAATTTAGGATAAATACTTAATGAAGCCCAGCTGCCAGCATTTAAACCGTTGGTGCCTGCTTCAGAAGTTGAATTGCCCCAAATTGTAACAATAATATTCTTCCCGGTTTGGGCAGTTTGATTAATGGCAGCAAATGCACCTAAAGCATTGCTTAAAGAGGCATAGTTGCCATCTGCAGCGTTGGATCCGGAAACAACGATGATGCTATTCAAAATACTAACCAGGGTAGTAGCAGTTTGTATTCCACAACCTCCGGTAGCTCCAATGGAGTAGGTAACTGTATAGGTTCCCGCTGTACTGTTTGTTGGACTAATTTCGCCTGTTAATGAATTGATAGATAAACCAGCCGGAGCAGCAGCATAACTACCTCCGTTTGTTCCTGTTAATGTAACACTTTGAGGTGTTGAAACAGACATATAATATGGAGAGCCGCTATAGGATATTGTTGCAGTTGGCAAAGGAGTAATGGTAATCGTGTTAGTGGCTGTTACGAGAGCACATCCGCCAGAAGCTGCTATGGTATTGGTAACTATATATGATGCAGCTGTTGAGGTAGCTATATTTACCTGACCACTTGAAGTACTTACAAAGTTTAATCCTGCAGAAGAGGAGAAAATTCCTGCAACACCACCTCCACTGAATGCAGGACTTGGATTTGCTGCATTGGAACAATAAGGTGAGCCAGTATATGTAAAACTTGCTATAGGTAATGCAGTTACAGTGACAGCAGTAGTTACCGGAACACTGGCGCAACCACCTGAGGCAGGAATGGTATAAGTTATTGTATAAGTTCCTTCACTGCTGGTGCTGGGTGATATATCTCCTGATGTTGTATTGATATCCAATCCAGCTGTAGAACTATATACCCCTCCTGTATAAGCCTGAGTTCCATTCAATGTAACAGATTGTGGCGAACTTATGGATGTACAGTAAGGTGTTCCTGAATAGCTGATGCTAGCTGTCGGTGTTATGGTTACCGGCCAGGTCACGATGGTAGTTGGGCCTGTTGCGCTGCAACCATAGCTGCCTGCAGAACGACTCACCCTGATCAACACATTGGTTGTAGCTCCGGTAGTTGTAATAGTAGCACCTGAAGTATAAGTAAACC
>CAZCBG010000014.1:0-41594 GCA_964496885.1 uncultured Bacteroides sp.
TTTCATATTATATTGTTTCTGTTGAAAATATATTCTATTTTTGGCTAAAACTTTTAAAAGCAAATATATGAAAGGAATTATATTAGCAGGCGGTTCTGGGACACGCCTACATCCTCTTACTATTGCAGTTAGTAAGCAGTTGATGCCGATTTATGATAAACCTATGATTTATTATCCATTGTCAGTATTGATGATGGCAGGTATTCGTGAGATCTTAATTATCTCTACACCCACCGATTTGCCAAATTTTAAAAAATTATTGGGTGATGGCAGTCAGATCGGTTGTAAATTTAGTTATAAAGTTCAGGAAATTCCTAATGGATTGGCCCAGGCTTTTGTATTGGGCGAAGAGTTTGTCGGGAAAGATAAAGTAGCTTTAATATTGGGTGACAACATATTTTATGGCAGTGGATTGCAAGGATTGATTTTAGAAAATAATGACCCGGTTGGGGGCATGGTATTTGCCTACCATGTATCCAATCCACAGCATTATGGAGTTGTTGAATTTGATAAAGATAACAATGCTATTTCAATAGAAGAAAAACCCTTAGAACCAAAGTCTAATTATGCAGTCCCCGGGCTCTATTTTTATGATAATTCTGTAATTGAAGTTGCTAAAAATATTAAACCATCCAAAAGGGGTGAATACGAAATTACGGATGTAAATAAATATTACCTCGAACAAGGCAAATTAAAAGTAGGTATTTTAAGTCGGGGAACGGCTTGGTTGGATACCGGTACTTTTAGCTCATTATTGCAAGCATCACAATTTGTCGAAGTTATCGAACAGCGTCAAGGATTAAAAATCGGCTGCATCGAAGAAATTGCATTTCGCCAGGGATTTATTGATAAAATGCAATTGATTGAAGTAGCGAAACCTTTGCTTAAAAGTGGTTATGGCGACTATTTATTACAGCTAATAAAATAGTTATTTGGTTATTGGTTAATGGGTTTTTAAGACATTTGCTTAAGTGGCTAGTACGTAAGCGAAAAGTCCTAGGTATGAAATAAAAAAATTAAATCCAAAGTTTTTGTAGTTGTAGTTTTTAAAAAGCTATGCTAAGAGAATGAGGAATAAAGAAGTTTATAATGTTTACGATTAAAGAATTACAAGATAAAATCAATCAAAAATTATTAGAACAAAAATTTCAAGGAAATCCCCCCTTGCTCTATGAACCTATAAAATATACACTTTCACAGGGAGGTAAAAGAATACGTCCTTTGCTTACTTTGTTGGCTTGCGATATGTTTGGTGGGAATTTGGAAAATGCACTTTATCCGGCAATAGGAATGGAAATTTTTCATAATTTCACCCTCCTTCACGATGATATTATGGATAAAGCACCTATCAGGAGAGGGAAAGAGACCGTATTTAAAAAATGGAATACCAATATTGCTATACTATCGGGTGATACCATGTTTGCATTGGCGTATGAATATATTCTAAAGACAGAAGTTAAGTTTATTCCCGATATTTTACATGTATTAAACAGAACAGCCATTGAGGTCTGTGAAGGACAACAGTTCGACCTTAATTTTGAAACAGATACAAATATTACCATAGACGATTATTTGGAAATGATTCGGTTAAAAACGGCTGTTTTATTAGGAGGAAGCTTAAAAATAGGTGCTATCATTGGTGGTGCAGATAAAAATAATGCCAATGATATTTATGATTTTGGTGTTAATATTGGGCTGTCTTTTCAGTTAAAAGACGACTTATTAGATGTTTATTCAGATGTTGAAAAGTTTGGAAAAATGACAGGTGGTGATATTGCAACCAACAAAAAAACGTATTTATACCTCAAAGCATTTGAATTGGCCAAAGCTGAAAAGCTTAAAAGCTTAAAAAGCTATTTTGATTTATCTGAAAATGAAAGTGAAAAAAAGATATTAGGTGTAAAATCTGTTTATAACGAATTAAATATCGAAGCATTGACCATAATTGAAATGCAAAAATACTACGATAAAGCGATGGAATATCTGAATAAAATTACGATCGAGCCTTCTCAAAAACAAAATCTGTTAAATTTTGCGCAAGAATTAATGGGTAGAGAATCCTAATTAATTTGCTGAAATTTAAATATTTAAAAAGGGGTTGTAAGTGCAACCCCCTTTTTTTTAATAAATAATTACTTCCTTGGGAATCAAATTAAACAGCTTCAAAACGTTGCTTTAGGCTTAAAAAGTATTTCTCAAAACTTATAAATGAAACCCATGAAATGCCAATAGTTCCTATAAGTACTGTTATGTATAGGAGTAAGTTATAAGAAAAATTATTTATATTGCTGGCATAGGAAATGAGTTTCATTGCCAATAGGATGACAATCCAGTGATACATATAAATGCCATAAGATATTTTCCCCAGAAAACTAAATAGTTTCGTATCAATATTGAGTTTCATTTTATCGTTGGTTGCTACATTTAATATCATGATACCAAAAAGTATGGTATATATTTCATCTCTGAAAAATCTAAAATCAATACCTGAGAACCATAATCCAAATGACAGAATAACAGAAGAATAGGCTATGTATTTATTGTAAAGAAATTTTAGATTTTTATGATTGCTTGCATACATATACCCCAATATACCCCCAAAACTCATGCTGTTAAATTTTGAACCATAAAAGAAATCGCCTATAAAATAACCCCAGGGTTCTGTTTTGAATATTCCGGGATTTAGGAATTTTATGAAATAAGGGATGATAGAATATCCAATAAAGAAAAGCATTAAATAGATGATCTTTTTTTTATCGGGAATAAGCTTAATTACCAATGGCCAGAAAAGATAAAATTGTTCTTCAACGCCAATGGACCATAGCTGTGGACTTGTCGGCCAACCCATGTTAAAAGCATGGGCTATATTGGGGAATATACTCATACAAAGCGCTGCAGAACCCAATGAATAATCTGCCCGAAAAAACAAAAAAGACAGCAATAGAATTAAATAATACAGTGGCCATATTCTGAATATTCTACGGATGTAAAATTTTTTAAAAGCAATTTTCCCGGCTTTTTCTTTCTCTTTAACCAGCAAATAGGTTATTAAAAAACCACTTAATACAAAAAACAAAACCACACCAATATGGCCGCTGGCAAGTTTTATATAGGGGTGATTGATCAGGTTTGGAATTCCGTTCTCTTTTTTTTGCAGCTCAATATGTCCTATCACAACAACCAACGCTGCTATAGCCCTGAGTGTATCTAATCCTTTAAAATATACTTTCATCAACGATTCAAAATATCTGCAAAGATAGGAATATTATTATTTTACAAAATTGAAAGGAATAGCTGGTATAATTTAATAAATACGAATACAATAAACTGTAATAAATCGTTAACTTTTTTCCCTATGCATATTTAAGAAAACTAAAAATATTGTTTGGCTGGCAATAATTTTTTCTATTCAATTGTATAAAACCATTAAGGAAGCAATGTTTTCGTCATTATTTAAAATTCAAAGAAGCTTTAATTGATAAACAAAATAATTTTTAACTAGAGTGTTTATTTAACATGAGAATAACTATAAAATTTAAACATAAACAGAAAATGATTGTTTTAGTAATATTATTTATAAACATTCTAAATAACAAAAAAATGAAAAACATAATATTTTTTTTAATTGCTACTCTGTTTTCTGCATCATTAATTTTTGCGCAGGAAAGTAATATTCCAATGCTTGGAGACAATGCTCCGGAATTTACTGCAGAGACAACAAACGGAACCATCCATTTTCCAAATGATTTTGGTAAAAAATGGAAAATAATTTTTAGTCATCCTATGGATTTTACACCAGTTTGTTCTTCCGAAATTCTAGAATTGGCACAAATGCAGAATGAGTTTGATAAATTGGGAGTGAGCCTTATAATTGTTTCAACAGATAATCTTGAAAGACACAATAACTGGAAAAAGTCTTTAGAAACCCTATCTTATAAAAACAGGGAAGCAGTAGCCATCAAATTCCCACTTGTAGATGACAATAAAAAGGTAATTTCAAGACAATACGGAATGATACACCCATCCTCTAACACTACAAAAGATGTCCGTGGGGTTTTTATCATCGATCCTGACAATAAAATCAGGTCTATTTCATTTAATCCAATGGAAGTAGGGCGAAACTTTGATGAAATAAAAAGAACGGTAATTGCGTTGCAGACTATTAAAAACAGTGCTGTTCTTACTCCAGCCAACTGGCAACCCGGTGGAGATGTATTGATTCCTTATCTTAAATCAGAAGATGATTCAAATACGAAAGTGGCAAGTAAAAATGATCCAAAACTTTACGAAGTCGCCTGGTACATGGTGTTTAAAAAAATGGATTAATAACAAGCTAATCAGGCTTATAGCCTTATTATTCGTGAGTGTAAAAAAGGATTTGTCAAGAGGAGGATGCCAAACAGTTTTTTATTAAAGGTATTTTCAAATGACAGATCCTTTTTTTATGGTTTTGTAAAACTTAAAATGTTCATTAGGAATTAGTTAACAAATTTCAAAAAGCAGCCTAATTCCTTAATTTTGAAGTTAATTTAATACCATTTAAAATATTTCACTCCGGCTGCAAAAAAGAGAATCCCAGTTAAAGAAAGTAGTAGACTATGTGTGAGGGTTTCTGCAAATCCAGCTCCTTCAATAAATATGCTGCGTATATCGTCCGCCATAATAGTAAGAGGGAATTTTTGAATAATAGGAATACACCAATCGGGGAAATTATGATAGCTGAAGAAAATACCCGATAGCACCATCATCGGCATCACCACCACATTGATGAGTCCATTGCCAATCTCTGTTTTAGAAGTATTGCTCGAAATAAAAACGGCGATACCTGCAAAAGCAATATTTCCTGAAATAAAAACCAGCAGTAATGCGGGAATACTCCCTTGAATATGAATGCCGAAAGCAAGAAAAGCAAATAAAAAAAGCAATGCAGCTTCAATAAAATTCATTACGAAACGTACCGTAATGATAGAAATGAGGAAGTGTGATTTTTTCATGGGCGTTGAAACCATACGGCGTAAAAACTTCTTCGACCTTCTTTCGATAATGGTATAACTGATACCCCACATGCATGACATCATAATTCCCATTGCCAGCAGGCCTGGAATTAAAAAATCAATGTAACGGGTTCCATCCAGTGACAACTGCTTTATTTGATCTGTGTTTTCTTGACTGATATAATTTGGAGCAGAAAAAAACTTTGAAAGTTTGATATAGGTGAGTTGTGCATCAGGATTGCCAGGGTCGAAGAAATAAGAGATTTCTTTATTTTTTTCTTCCATCACCACATTGAACTTTCCTCGTTTTAATGCAACTACTGCATCTTTCCAGTTTGTTTCCTGAAAAAGAAAAGTGTTATTGCCAAGTTTTTTATTCTTAATTTTAAATGAATAATAGCTAATCTTTTCGCTGTTATGAAAATCTTTAGTTGCATTTTTCACTAAAAAACAACCAATCATAGAAGTTGTATCGGATGTGATACCATTATATGTTTTGATGATACCTACTTTTCTGATTACGTCCTGCTTGTTGCTGAAAGCAGCACCCAGACCCAGCGACATCAGAATCGGGAATAAGATGCCCCAGAAAAGTACGGCGGGTTCACGCATTAATTCACGGAAATTGGCTCCAATGAGCTGAAAAAGCTGGCGACCTTTAATAATTTTATTCATGTAAATGTCTTCCTGTTAATGATGTAAACAGATCGTCCAATGATATCCTCCTGCATTCTAAATCTTTAAGGTGAAGATTGTTTCTTTCGAGGGTATTTAAAAATGTTTTCATGTCTTTTTCCATATCATTCAAATGGAGCAATCCTTTCTGTGTTTTTCTATTCCAGCTGAATTCAGAAAATATTCCAGACAAATAAATTTCATCATAAATGCCATCCAATGTAAATTCAATGGTTTTGCTTCCATTTTCATTATTCAGTAGTTGAGTTACGCTACCTTCTTTAAGGATACTCCCATTGTCCATAATAATCACATAATCGCAGAGTTGTTCAGCTTCTTCCATGTAATGTGTAGTAAGTAAGAGGGAGGTTTTTGATTCTTTTTTTAACTCAAGCAATATTTTCCAGATTTCTCTTCTTGCATTGGGGTCAAGACCGGTAGTAGGTTCGTCGAGCAATAGTATTTTGGGATGATTAAGGAGAGCGATGCCCAATGCCAATCGTTGGCGTTGTCCACCCGAAAGCTTTACTACATAGGATTTTCTTTTTTCATCCAGCCCAATCAATTCAATGACTTCTGCGACCCTGGTTTTGTTTTCGTCATAGAAACTTGCAAACAATCGCAAAGTCTCCTGTACGGTCAGCTTATCGACGAAATAGGTTTCCTGGAGCGAAAGGCCGATGATGTGATGCAAGGCATCTTCATTGCCTTTCCATTTTTTTCCGGCAATCAGAATTTCGCCTTTATCGGGCTGTTGAATGCCTTCTATCATTTCCATCAATGTTGTTTTTCCTGCTCCGTTGGGACCAAGTAAGGCTACAAATTGACCTTCGGCAACATCGAGACTGATGCCTTTAACTGCATGGACTTCTTTAAAAGATTTATAAACCTCACGGGCTTCTACAATCATAATGTTATTTTGTTTTTTTAATCCAAAAAAAAATGGATGTTTTAATTACAGGACTTAAAAATATTTTTATTCACTTGACGAATAGCCTTTTCTTAAAACAGTTCAATGTTGAATTTGTTTTATGCATTACCTTCCCATTCCTGATAAAATTCGGCAAGAAAATCTTCCATAATCTGATGCCGGTGCTCAGCCATATTTTTCGCTGTTGAGGTATTCATAAGGTCTTTTAGTAGGAGCAATTTTTCATAAAAATGATTCAGGGTAGGACTGATGCTATTTTTGTATTCTTCAAAGGATGCATGTAGAAAAGGTTTTATATCAGGATTGTAGATTTCCCTGCTCTTGCTGCCACCATAGGCAAAAGTTCTGGCAATGCCGACAGCACCTATGGCATCTAAGCGGTCGGCATCCTGTACTACTTTCCCTTCAATGGTTTTCATGTTAGTGCTAACGCCTGCACCTTTGAAGGAAACATCCATTATAATTTGGCATACGTGGGCAATCACAGTTTCCTCCACTGCTAATTTCTCTAACCAGGATCTTGCCATTTGTGGCCCAATATCGTCATTCCCATCATGGAATTTCCAATCAGCAATATCATGCAACAATGCGGCCAGTTCAACCACGAACATATCCGCTTTCTCATCTAGCCCGATATGAAGCGCATTTTTCCATACCCGGTAAATATGCCACCAGTCGTGACCGCTGCCTTCTCCCAGCATTTTATTTTTGATATAATCTGCTGTTTGATGTACGATTTCATCGTTGTTCATTTTTATTTATTTTAGTCGGTAAATAGTCAAAGCCATGTTTGTACTGAATTTCTCAATCTCGCAATTATAAGGATTATTGGGTATCTTTTAATGTAAGCACCCATAGTTCTACCATTTCGGAAGCCCGCCAGTCCTGAATTCTTTTTGTCTTTTTTGAAGCCTCCCCAACTTTCATTTGCAGTAAGATTTCCTTTTGAAATCTACCTCCTTCAGCCAGTTCAACTTCGATAGGGTGAAGATTGCTAAGTTTAGTTATCCGGGCAAGGTTCGAAAACAAAAGAACCAGTTTACCCTGAGGTTCCAGGTGTTTTTTTGCTTCAGTAAAGAAACGGGGAAACAATTGATAATCGTAGTAGATTGCATTATCTAAACCCTCTGCATGATGAGAAGCCGGTAGCCAGGGTGGATTGAATACAATTAATTCCGTTTTCATCTCACAACCGGCAAATAAATCGCCATGTATCAACGCTATGTTCGAATACTGTATGTTTTGAAGAATAGCTTCGTTGAGTCCAATAATGGCATTTGGATTCGTATCTGTTCCATAAATTTTTCCGAAACCATGTTTTAATAGCAGAAAGGAGAGGATGCCACTCCCGATGCCAATGTCTATGGCCGATTTTTTTTCAGCTTTGTAAGTTGTTAACCACTTATCAAAAAGGCTTAAATGCTCGAAACGGGTTGGGAAATATGTTCCGAACCATGGATGTATTTTCTGATGTATATGCGGAATAGAAATGCCTTTCTGATACCATTGCCAGGAACTATTTAACCCTTGAACCTGAGGGAAGGCTAATAAAAACTCGTTTAATTCAGGGTATAGGATTTTGAACCAGCCAATTTCTGGCGCTTTTTTTATCTTTAATTTATGATTGTGTACCAATAACAGCAATCGATGTGAAAGATCACGGAATGCTGAACGGAAATCGCGTTGACCTTGAAACGATGAATCAGTGTAAGTAGCGTTAATGTATTCCTTTAAGGCATTTAAGATTGTAAGGCCACTGCTAAAGAAATCGAGAATTAATACAAAATGGCCATTGACAAGAGCATCAATGGCTATTTGGGGATCCATATTTCTTTTGTAAGGTAAAACCTCAACATCCGAAATGATGGGTTCAGGGCGCAAGGCCTGTATTTCTTTGCCTGAAATGTTAACTTTAAATCCTGATTCCTTCTTTAACATTTAATATTCATTGTTAGACAATGCAAAATAAGGTAAAATTGTTTAATGCTTTGATATTTTTGTAGATTTATAAACCTAAACCTGTCTACACAAGAGTAAGTACTAGGAAGGTATTTATTGAAGGATGCAATTGTATATGGAATCCTATGACTTCTTATGGGTTGCTTTCTTCATGCCTCGAACAGATGTAAGTAAAATACATTTATTACCAAATTGAATTTAATCTTAAAAATTGATAAAAACGGAATCCTTCAGCTATTTAATAGAAGCTTCATATAGGTTGTAAACCCAAATATGAAGCTCCTAAAATTTTTGAATCATATACACTATTCCCCTTTTGGGACTGAACCGTCAAATAATCTCCATTTCCATTCACCTTTTTTCTTGACCATAATTCCAGTAAACCGATAGGGTGTTATTTTTTTACCTCCTTTATGAAAGTTTACAATCATTTTTCCATCAACAAAGACCCAGGCCGTTTTTCCATTGTTATCAATGTCAATTCTATTCATTTCCCATGAAAAACTACCAAAACTAAAAAGTTGTGTAAGCCATTCTTTGGCTTGATTTTTGCCAATAAAAATTTCGCCACTGTCAGAACCTACTAATATAATATTGGCAGAAGTATCAAACAGTGCCATTACTTGATCTATGTTCGCTTTTTTTCCGGCATTGTTCCATGTCTCCAACGTCTTGGTTATTTCTCTTTTTACTTTTTCGGATGATTGTTGTGCCAATAAAGCATTAACTGTTATTGAAAACAAAATCAAAAAGATAAATTTTTTCATAATAAATTTTGTATTTATTTAGTAAATTTGAAAATGAACAGAACTATTGAATGATGGCTGAATCTTTTTTCATTGGTACGCTTGAGTTAAAGATATCGTAAATTACCTGCCATTTTCCGTCTTTTTGTTTTTTCCAGATTTCAATGTATTTACCATGATCAAGTTCAACTTTGGCATTTGTTTCCATTTTAACGGTTCCATAAACATAAGCCTGCTCACTACTCCCGTTTATGTCCAAAAGAGCGGGTGTTACATTTAGATCGTTTCCATAATTTGAAAACATTGCCATGATAGCATCTCTACCTTTAACTGCTTCATTATTAGGAAATAAAACAGTTGCATCTTCGGCATAATAAGAATTTACGTAAGCTTTGTAGTCTTTAGTGGAATTAAACGCCTGATTGATATCAGTAGCTGCTTTTGTAATTGCTGCTTTGTCAGCTTCTGATAGCGCAGAATTTCCGTTTTTTGTGCATGAGGTAAAACCAATTGTAAGTATTACCAACGAAACTAAAGTAAACATGATTTTTTTCATAATACAAATTATTAAATTTAAAAAAATTCCTACTCTTATAAAGGATTTTCGGATTCCTCCTTAAAACTAAAATTAAAAATAATTTTTCCCATTTGTAATTTTTACGAAAATTATAGTTTTGCTATAATTTCATCCTTAGCTCAATCAATTTATCAACAATCAATGGATCTGCCAGTGTAGTAATATCCCCTAAATCGCTGGTATCAAAAGCTGCGATTTTTCGTAGGATGCGCCTCATAATCTTCCCTGAGCGTGTTTTTGGCAAACCGGGGGCAATCAAAATAAAGTCCGGTGCTGCAAAAGCTCCAATGTGCTGACGGACTTCATATTTTAGTTCTCCAATAAGTTCTTCGCTCATTGTATATTCATCTTTCAGAATGACATAAGCAAAAATGCCTTCTCCCTTTAATTCATGTGGGAATCCAACAACCGCAGCTTCGGAGCAGAATGGATGTGAAACCAGTGCACCTTCAATTTCTGCAGAACCTAAACGATGACCCGAAACATTCAGCACATCATCCACTCGACCTGTAATCCAATAATAGCCATCTTCATCCCGATGTGCACCATCTCCTGTGAGGTAGTAACCTTTGAATTTTTCCAGATAGGTTTCAAAAAAACGACGATGGTCGCCTTGTATAGTTCTGGCCATTCCTGGCCATGGTTTTTTTATGGCCAATAAACCACTAACATCATTTCCTAGGATTTCATTGCCTTCCTCTGTGAGCAATACGGGATCTATTCCGAAGAAGGGCAAAGTGGCCGAACCTGGTTTTAATGGTGTAGCTCCTGGCAATGGTGTAATCAAAATACCGCCAGTTTCTGTCTGCCACCATGTATCTACAACAGCACATCTCTTCTCTCCCACTACTTCATAATACCATTTCCATGTTTCAGGACTAATGGGTTCGCCTACAGTACCTAAAATCCTAAGGCTTGATCGATCATATTTCTTTACGAAACTATCTCCTTCGCGATGTAGGGCGCGGATGGCAGTGGGAGCTGTATAAATCTGATTTATTTTCAAACGTTCTACCATTTCCCAGTAGCGACCTGCATCCGGATAGTTGGGGATACTTTCGAATAAAACGGTTGTACCACCGTTTAACAAGGGGCCATAAACAACATAGGAGTGGCCTGTGACCCATCCAATATCGGCCATACAGGCAAATATATCTCCATCTTTGTAATCGAAAACATATTTATGGGTTAATGCAGCGTATAATAGGTAACCTGCGGTAGTATGCGAAACTCCTTTGGGTTTTCCCGTGCTACCCGAAGTATAAAGCAAGAAAAGTGTATCTTCAGCATCCATATGTTCGATAGGACAATAGGGTCGTTCTGCTTCCATCGCTTCTTTAAGCCAGATATCGCGTTGCGGGTAAAAAGGTATTTTATTCCCCGTTCTTTTTATAACAAAAACATGTTCTACTGAAGGACAAGCCATTACAGCTTCATCTGCCATTCGTTTCAAAGGAATATATTTTCCCCCTCTTACGCCTTCATCTGCTGTGATAACAGCCTTGCAACGGGAATCATTGATACGGTCACGCAATGATTCTGCACTAAAACCTGCAAAAACTACTGAATGAACAGCACCTATACGAGCACATGCCAACATTGAATAAACAGCTTCGGGCACCATGGGTAAATAAATGGCCACTCGGTCGCCTTTTCTGATTCCATTGTGACGCAAAACGTTGGCCAGTCGAGAAACCTCCCGGTGTAATTCCTTATAGCTGATCCTTTTTTCATGGCCGGGTTCATCGGCCTCCCAGATGATGGCCACCTGATCCCCTTTGTTTTGAACATGACGATCCACACAATTTTCGCAGGCATTTATTTTTCCTCCTAAAAACCAGGATACCAGCCCTTCAGTAAAGTCGCAATCACTCACCATCTGAAAATCGTGCTGCCAATGCAGCAAATCATGAGCTTGTTTGTCCCAGAATGCTGTTGGATGTAAAATACTTTCGGAATAGAGTTTGTGATAGGCATCCATTGAAGGAATATGTGAATGCTCAAACTTTTTTGAATTGGGTAAATAAAACTTCAAGTTCTGTGTTTCCATATAAAAATTGTTAATGTGGATATGGTAGTGAATATCCCACGAATTTTAAATTAAAACAAGCGACTGAAATACTTACGAAATAAGCAACAGAAAATGTATAACAATTTGAAATGGATTTTGATAATTTTATAGTGTATTTTATTTTTAAATACACTATAAAATTTTACAAATTATAGCCCCTTTTAGGCAATACAACTTTTTTTGAATCAAGCTGATGAATGTGGAGGAATGCTTGTAATTGAATAAAGAAGAAGAGATGAGGTAACGAATTAAAATTAAAATTATATTTCAGTGGGATGCCAGGTTGTTTTTAATTCAAGTGTACTCTCAATAATATAGGGCGATTCATATAGGGCATCCAACCAATTCTCTTTTTGATAAAAAACGGTTCTCTTAATATTGTTGCTCGCCAATTCACTTATTGATTTAATTATTTTCTCATCATTTCCACAATAGATGATAGAGTTTACGTCCATATGAGATGCCATGTGGCTGTATAATTCCTCTTTTTTCCCTGTCAGGATATTTATAACTCCAACCGGTACATCCGAAGAGTTTATTACTTCGGCTAAAGAAATTGCACATAAAGGTTTGTTTTCGGATGCCAACACAATTACGGTGTTTCCTCCAACAATGGCAGGAGCAATTACAGATATTAAACCCAGCAAACTATGGTTTTCGGGGGCAATGATTGAAACTACTCCCACAGCTTCTACCGTAGAAAAGTTAAAATGAGAACTTGCAACAGGATTCACGGTACTGAAAAATTGTTGGTATTTATCACTCCAACCTGCATAATACACCAATCTGTCAATAGCTAAATCAACTTCTTGTTCTGCTTTTTTGGCTGATTCACCCTGACAAATGAGTTCAGCAATAAATTGTTCTTTCCTCCCTTCAAGCATTTCGGCAATGCGATATAAAACCTGGCCTTTGTTAAGTGCAGTGGTATTTGCCCATGGAGTTTGTGCTTTTCGAGCTTCTACAACTGCATTTCTAAAATCTTTTCGTGAAGCTAAACACATATTTGCTATCAAATTATCTTTATTGTCGTTGACAGCATAATACCGTCCTGATTCTGTTCTTGGAAACTTACCCCCAATATATAATTTGTAGGTTTTATTTATATTTAATCTACTCATAATCTTGTATTAAAAATAATTAGTCAAATTTTATATAAGGCTTTAAACCGTGCAATCCGCCTTCTCTGCCAAAACCACTTTCTTTATAGCCTCCGAATGGAGAAGTCGGGTCGAATCTATTGAAGGTATTCCCCCAGACTACTCCAGCTTGCAGTTTTTGCGTTAAATGGAATATTTTAGCTCCGTTTTGAGTCCATACGCCAGCTGATAGACCATAAGGTGTATTGTTAGCTTTTTCAATAACTTCTTCAATCGTTCTAAAGGTTTGAATGCATAAAACGGGCCCGAATATTTCTTCCTGAACAATTCTATGCGATTGAGATACATTTAAAAATAGTGTTGGAGCGCACCAATTCCCTTCTTTTGGTAATTTGCAGTCGGGTTGATAAATTTCGCCCCCTTCATTTAAACCAATTTTAATATAATCTTCAATGGTTTGTAATTGTTTTTTAGAATTTATAGCACCGATATCTGTGTTTTTATCTAAAGAATTCCCTACTTTTAAGGTTTCCATTCGGTCTTTTAATTTTTGAATTACGATATCAGCAACCGATTCCTGAACAAATAAGCGGGAACCGGCGCAGCATACATGGCCCTGATTGAAAAAGATAGCATTGATAATTCCTTCAACAGCCTGATCAATGGCAGCGTCTTCAAATATTATATTGGCTCCTTTTCCTCCTAATTCGAGTGTTAGTTTTTTATGCGTCCCCGCAATTGCTTTCTGGATATATCTTCCAACATCAGTGGATCCTGTAAATGCAATTTTATCAATATCCGGATGATTAACAATACTGCTGCCAAATCCGCCACCGGTTAATATATTAACAACGCCATTGGGTAAACCACTTTCGTGAATAATTTCAGCCAGTTTCAATGCAGTTAATGGTGTTGTTTCTGCAGGTTTTAAAATGATCGTATTTCCGGTTGCCAATGCAGGCGCTAGTTTCCATGCTGCCATTACCAGAGGGAAATTCCATGGAATGATCTGCCCGATAACCCCAAGGGGCTTAGGATTTCTATTGGGGAAAGCATATTCAAGTTTATCTGCCCAGCCTGCATAATAGAAAAAATGATTGGCAGCCAAAGGGATATCAATATCCCTTGACTCTCTGATTGGCTTACCACCATCTATACTTTCGATGACTGAAAATTCCCGAGCACGTTCTTGAATTAAGCGTGCAATTCTAAAAATGTACTTCCCACGTTCTTTTCCTGATAAATTTGCCCATGGAATAAAGGCTTTTCTTGCAGCTATTACAGCTAAATCAACATCTTCAGCTGTAGCTTGAGCTACACTTGTGATTTTTTGGTTGTTTGATGGATTTATGCTGTCAAAATATTTTCCTTTGACTGGTTTTGTAAACTTCCCATCAATGAACAATTCATACTTTTCTTTGATTTGAATGTGCTCAGTGCTTTCAGGTGCTTCATCATAGGTCCATGAAGCTTTAAACGTATTTGTATTTTCCTTTTTCTGCATAATTAATCTTTTGAAAAATAATTAGTTGATTGATACATCCCTGTTTCGGCTTTAACCAATTGCATCAAAATATCATTTAATAAACTGCTGGCTCCAAATCTGAAATAGTTTTTATTCATCCATTTTTCGCCCAGTACTTCATTCAGCATCACTAAATATTGCAATGCAATTTTTGAAGTTGAAATGCCTCCGGCAGGTTTCATCCCTATCATTTTACCGGTTTTTAAGTAAAAATCTTTAATTGCATCAAGCATTACATAGGTTACTGGCAAAGTGGCTGCCGGTTGAATTTTCCCCGTTGAGGTTTTAATAAAATCAGCGCCTGCATACATAGCAATTTCACTTGCTTTTCTGACATTGTCTAAGGTATCGAGTTCACCGGTTTCAAGAATTACTTTTAAGTGGGCTTTACCGCAAGCTTCTTTGATAGCTGCAATTTCGTCAAAAACAAAATGATAATTTCCCGAAAGGAATTCCCCCCTTGAAATCACCATGTCAATTTCATCAGCTCCTTGATCAACAGCAAATTTTGTATCGCTTAATTTAACTTCTAAACTTGTCTGCCCACTTGGGAAAGCTGTAGCAACAGATGCTACTTTAATATCACTCCCTTCAAGTGCTTTTTTTGCAATACCAACAAAGTATGGATAAACACAAATAGCAGCTACTGTAGGAATGTTACTGAGAGAAATATGTGGATGTATGGCTTTGTAACAGAGTTGCTGTACTTTACCCTTGGTGTCTTTACCCTCAAGCGTTGTCAGATCTATCATGCTTAAAGCCAGTTTCAATCCTTCATTTTTAGAAGCGTTTTTAATGCTGCGACTGCAAAATCGGGCAATACGTTCATTAACACCGGTAGTATCATACACCGGTAAATTGTTTAAATCTGGAAACATGTATTTATATTTTTGGAGTTGCAAATGATATATTTTATGATTTAGCGAGAACCCAAGTGTATTTTTGTTTGCAAATTTACATAATTTAATTTTATGAATCAAAATACGAAATGTGCAATAAGTTATATATTTAATGCAGGTTTGACTTATTTACTACTTTCTATATCATTTACAATGAGCCATTTTTTAGCTGAAAAATGCCATTCGGTTAAATATTCGCCATCTAATTCTTCTCCTGAAGTTAAGTTTACCACCCAACGACCTTTCTCCACGGCAATAGAGTCACTCACACTAATTGATAGTGAACTCATCTCTTTAAACTTGTATTTGTTTGATTGCGAACCATAGTATTCGTATATATATTCTTTACCACATCCTTTGGCTACTAAGCAGGCATCGTCTCTGAATAAAGTCAATAATGAATCAATCTGGCCATTATTAAACCAACGGACAAAATTTTTATTCGACACTTCAACTGCCTTTTTGACATTCACAATTGTTTGTGCTTTGGTGTCAGAACAGAGTATAATTAATCCTACATAAAGCACAAATAATGTCGCTGATAAAAATGTAATTCTTCTCATTGTTTTAGAGTTAAAATAAAATTATGTTGAATACAAGACGCAAATGCAAATTGTCAGGGTGAAAAATTTAGGATTAAAAAATTTATTTGGTTGTAAAATGGTCAATTTGTGCTGTTAACCTTTGAATTATTGTTTTACAAACTTTCCACTTATTACATTTCCTTTTTTATTGGATAGCCGATAATAATATATGCCTTTTGACAGACCATGGAGGTTAATCTTTGTATTATCATGAAGGTTAGTTTGTTGCAGTAACAAAGCCCCCTGTATACTGTAAATAAATAGACTAGCATTATTAATCACTTCACTTGAATAGAAAATAATTGTAATTTCCTCACGGGCAGGATTTGGGAAAACCATTACTTTATCAGAAAGTTCAATCGGATCTTTAATTCCCGAAGCTCCCAGTAGATGTCTGCGAAGGAAAAGCCAAAGTTCATAAGTTTCGGAAATATCATTGGCAGGTTGATACAATACGGTATGGCCGCCGCCATTCATTTTGTAAAACCAGACATCCGACTGTGGGTCTCCGTTTGAGTATTGAAAACGATCAACGCTTATGCCATCGTTGACCAGATTTGGATAACTATAGCTTGTTGGAATGGTATTGCAGGCATTGTTCAATGCCCAGAAATGGATGAGAGAATCGGGATCTGATCCATATGTGTTACCGGTATATAAAACTGTGGCATCGGAAGTTCCGTGAAAATGAGCAATCGGCACATGGCGTCCTGGCGAAAAGCTTGTAATTCCGCTTCCAAAAGTTCCTGACATAGAAGCAAAAGCAGCAATTCGTGTGTTTGACTGTAACGCCATTCTTTCGGTCATAAAACCGCCCATTGAAAAACCGCAGAGATAGACCCTGCTGTTATCGATAGTGTAAATTGCGATGGCTGTATCTATCAATGCATTGATGAAATTAATATCATTCACTCCAGTATTGGGGTAATATCCACCAGAACCTGCTCCTGAATTCCATGCTGTTCCTGCATAAGGATCGCTGACTGCCTGAGGGAAAATACAAATAATATTGGCTGTATCTGCAATGTAATTAAATCCAATGCTTGAAAAATTAGTCATGTTATCACCCAATCCATGCAACGCAATCAGCAAGGAAGCAGGAAGAGAGGCGTTGTAATTGGGCGACTGATAAACCCTATAACTTCTTGTAATGCTTCCAGATATTAAGGTTTTGTTGCTCCATTGTGCGCTTAACTGACCGTAGTAAACTATAGTAATCAGTATGAAAATGAGAATATTTTTTTTCATTTGTTATTGTTTAATTTATTTAAAGTTTTAATTCTCTGCCCTTTTCTCTTTTGAAATATGAAAGCTTCCGTGTTTTTTAATTATTTTCAGTTTCGCTTATTTGTTTTTTTTTGATGGATTTCAACTTTTATCTGAATCCAAATATTTCGGATAAAATAAAAATCAAAGGTAATATATATTTTAGCTTTGATCTGAAATATAAAAAGAACTGTATTAAGTTTAAGGGTTTTGATGGGGTAAAATACATTTACTTTTTCTTTAATGACTTGCATAATGTTTTTTGGTCTCCTACCATTTCAAGTCCTGCAATGGAACTACTATCGCAAAAAATTACATTTCCTTTTTTATCCAAAACTGTTAATAAAAGTCTGGCATCCAAGCTTTCGGGTATGCGTCTGTCCATTGATCCCTTTTCAGGAGCTTTTAAAATACCAGATTGTTTATGGCTGGCTTCAATTAAATAAGTGTATTTTTTGTCTTTGATTGTAATTTTACTTGTATTAATTCCGGCTTTTTCTATAATCAATTTCGCACGGGTGTAAGTAGCAAAGCGATACAATTCGTTGTTGTGCAGAAAAAATCCTAAAAAACCTGTAAAAGATTTTCCCATCCATGGAATGTTGGCAACAGAAAGCATGAAGGAGGAATTTCCTTTGCTAAAATGGTTAGATTGCATCCAGATCCATGCAGAAGGCATTGAACTACCCCAGTCCTTTTCGATATATCCTCGACCTTGATTGAAATTGTATTCCCTCATGTCATTCACCAACATCCCTTGTAGTTGCATGCTTAAACTTACAACACCATGATAGCATTCCATTAAAGGAACATATCTGTACCATCCCATTATACCCGGGTTTAAAAATTCAGTTGTATTTAGTTTTATGGAATTTGTAATTTGAATTTCACCTTTAATGGATGAACTATCAGTATGTATGTTAAGCGTGATTTTTTCTGAAGAAAAATAATTGGAGTCAATTTGAATGGCAAATTCCTTTTTAGAGAAAGAAAAAGCTTCTATAGGATAAGAATAATAAAATGTTTGGGCTGTTTTACCGTCAATGATTTGAATAAAGGCATGCTGTTCCTTGCCGTTATCAGATAAGGAAATGCCGGGAATAATGCTGAGGATAGCTGATTTGTCAGCAGCAACCAATTTGAAATACCAGCCTTCGAAGTAGTTCTGTTTCTTATTGTTTCCCTGAAAAAATTCGGGATGGTTCAGTTTTTTAATTTCATAACAAGGTAAAAAGCTGTGCTTGTAAAAATGAATTTCTTTCACTAAGTGTTGAGCAAATAATGGTAGAAATCCCCATAGCGTAAATAGTATAAAAAGCAGCCGATTTTTTTTGTTTCGCATCATCATACAAAAGTAATATATATTTCCTTCATAGGACGTTAATTTGCAGGAATTTATATCATTGAATTATCATAAAAAAAATAAAGAAAAAATTGTAAGTTTTTGATTCTTTATTTTATGCTATAAATCGCTAAAAAAATCTACTCATTTAATAAATAGATAATTCAGAGATTTTTTTTACTTTTGCAGGCTTTTGATTGAATGAGCATCTGATTGATGAAAAGTCCATATTTTATAAAAAACACAAAGGATAAAACATTAATTTAGGGGGTGTTCCATCATACCATTAAAAGTGAATTGTTTTTATGATGAAATACAACGAATACAAATACTTAAACCTTCCTCAGATTGGAAAAGATATACTGAAGAACTGGGAAGCGAATAAAATTTTTGAAAAAAGTCTGGATATGCGCCGCGATGACAGCGTTTTCGTATTTTACGAAGGGCCTCCCAGTGCCAATGGATTGCCAGGAATTCACCATGTGATGGCAAGAGCTATTAAAGATATATTTTGCCGCTACAAAACATTAAAAGGCTTTTATGTAAAACGCAAAGCAGGATGGGATACTCACGGATTGCCCATTGAACTTGCAGTTGAAAAAACATTGGGCATCACCAAAGAAGACATTGGGAAAACCATATCAGTAGAAGAATACAACAAACAATGCCGGATTGAAGTAATGAAATACAAGGATTTGTGGGACGATCTTACCCGCAAAATTGGCTATTGGGTAGATTTGGACGATCCGTATATTACTTTCGACAATAAATACATTGAATCTTGCTGGTATTTATTGAGCAAGCTTTACGAAAAAGGATTGTTGTACAAGGGCTATTCCATACAACCTTATTCTCCAGCTGCTGGTACTGGCTTGAGTACACATGAATTGAACCAGCCTGGTTGTTACAAAAACGTGAAAGACAATACTGTAGTAGCTCAGTTTAAAATACTAAACAATGAAAAATCTGCTTTTTTATTTAATAATCATTCAGCAGATATTTCTTTTCTGGCATGGACTACAACTCCCTGGACGTTGCCTTCCAATACCGCACTGGCTGTTGGGAAAAACATTGTATATGTAAAAGTAAAAACCTTTAATCCATATACAGCATTACCGATAAATGTTATCTTAGGTAAAGACTTGTTAGGCAAATATTTCCCTGAAATAAATGCAGCATTACCTATGGATGCCTACAAAGCGGGTGACAAAAACATACCGTTTGAGGTAATTGCAGAATACAAAGGTTCTCAGTTGAAAGGTGTAAGTTATGAACAATTATTGCCTTATGCTCAACCCGAAGACGGTGATGCTTTCAGCGTAATTTGCGGTGATTTTGTTACTACCGAAGATGGAACAGGGATTGTACACATTGCGCCGAGTTTTGGTGCCGACGATTTTAGGGTTGCCAAACAAAACGGAATCGGTTCGTTGACCATGGTAAATAAACAGGGGAAATTTATTGACGAAATGGGCGAATTTGCTGGTAAATATGTGAAATCAGAATACAAACCTGATTTTGATGCAAAAACCGACGAAAGTGTGGATGTGGAAATCATCGTTAAACTTAAAAAAGAAAACAAAGCATTTAAAACCGAAAAATACGAACACAGTTATCCACATTGCTGGAGAACCGATAAACCCATATTGTACTATCCGTTGGATTCCTGGTTTATCCGCACAACAGCCGTAAAAGACAGGATGATTGAACTCAATAAAACCATCAACTGGAAACCTGCATCTACTGGTACCGGTCGTTTTGGCAATTGGCTGGAAAACCTGGTGGATTGGAACCTTTCCCGTTCACGCTATTGGGGAACACCTCTGCCAATTTGGGTTACCGAAGATCGCAGTGAAGAAATATGCATAGGTTCCATAGAAGAATTAAACCTGGAAATTGAAAAGTCAATAAAAGCCGGATTTATGGAAAGCAACCCCTATGCTAGTATGGATTATGATAGTTTTGATTTACATCGCCCTTTTGTTGACAATATCTATTTAGTATCATCCAAAGGTTTAAAGATGAGCCGTGAACTTGATTTAATTGATGTGTGGTTCGATTCAGGTGCAATGCCCTACGCACAATACAACTACCCAAAAAACCCAGAGGGATGGGGAAAAGAAGAATTCCCAGCTGATTTTATTGCTGAGGGTGTGGATCAAACCCGAGGTTGGTTTTTTACATTGCATGCAATTGCTGTAATGTTGTTCGATTCAGTAGCCTATAAGACAGTTGTTTCTAATGGTCTGGTATTGGATAAAAGTGGCAATAAAATGTCAAAAAGATTAGGCAATGGCGTAGATCCTTTTGAAACCATCGAAAAATATGGACCCGATGCTACCCGTTGGTATATGATTACCAACGCACAACCCTGGGATAATTTAAAATTTGACCTGGAAGGAATAGGGGAGGTGCAACGTAAATTTTTTGGCACACTTTATAATACCTATAATTTCTTTGCATTGTATGCCAATATCGATGGATTTACCTATAAAGAGGAGGAGATTCCAATTTCACAACGCCCTGAAATTGATCGCTGGATTCTTTCAGAATTGAACACACTCATCAAGAATGTTGACGAAAGCTATGATGATTACGAACCCACCAAAGCAGGAAGATATATACAGGATTTTGTTGATCAGTATTTAAGTAACTGGTATGTTCGATTATGTCGACGTCGCTTTTGGAAAGGTGATTATACTTCCGACAAAATTTCAGCTTATCAAACCTTGTATCAATGTTTAAATACAGTGGCACAATTATCTGCTCCAATTGCTCCTTTCTTTATGGATAGGCTGTTTACCGATCTAAACAGTATCACCGGAAAACTAAAGGCCGAATCTATTCATTTAACCGATTTTCCTGTTGTCAACGAAGCGTTTATTGATAAAGACCTGGAAGAAAGAATGCAGCTGGCTCAACAAATTACATCCATGGTTTTGTCGTTGAGAAAAAAAACCAACCTTAGGGTGCGCCAGCCATTGAATAAAATTATGTTACCTGTCAGTAGTGATCAGTTTAAAAAACAAGTACAGGCGGTTGAAAATTTGATACTTTCGGAAGTTAATATCAAAGAAATTGAATATTTATCAGAAACAGCGGGTGTTTTGGTAAAGAAAATAAAAGCCAATTTTAAAACCTTGGGGCCTAAATATGGTAAGTTGATGAAACAAATTGCCATTGAAATTGCAGGGTTTAATCAGGAAACCATAACAAAAATGGAAATCGAAGGCTTGTACAAATTTAAAGTAGAAGACGAAGAGGTGGAATTGTTATTGGCAGATGTTGAGATTGTTACCGAGGATATTCCTGGTTGGGTTGTAGCCAATATGGGATTATTAACCGTTGCATTGGATATTACACTAACTGAGCAATTGATTGAAGAAGGGATTGCCAGAGAGCTGGTTAATCGTATTCAAAATCTCCGCAAAGAGCTTAATTATGAGGTAACTGACAAAATTATTGTAGAAATTGAAAAAAACGATGCAATTACATTACCTTTGAGCAAAAATTTTTCGTATATTTGTTCTGAAACTTTGTCCGAATCATTAACATTAGTTGATGTGATACACAATGAAAATAAAGTGGAAATAGAATTAAGCGATGAAATAAAGATTTTCATTGTCATTTGTAAATTATGATATTAAAAAACAATGAGTTATGATAAATAAAGAAAAAGAACAGGAATCTGCAAAGACGAGATATTCTGATGAAGAATTACTGGAATTCAAAGAAATAATTTTGAAAAAGCTTGATAAAGCACGTCAGGATTTAGAGATTCTTACCGAAGCATTTACTACAAGTGGTGGAAACGATATTATGGACACTTCTCCTACTTTCAAAGTACTGGAAGAAGGTTATCAGGTAATGTCAAAAGAAGAAAATTCGAAATTAGCTGCACGTCAGGATAAATTTATTCAATCTCTTGAGAATGCTTTGATCAGAATTGAAAATAAAACCTACGGAATTTGCAGAGAAACTGGTAAGTTGATTTCAAAAGAAAGATTGAGAATAGTCCCTCATGCTACCCTTAGCATGGATGCTAAGTTGTTACAAAATCAAAAAAAGTAAAAGTTTAATAAAACTTAATCATTGTTTTTAGGAAAAAGTAGAAGGAAGTTCGAGACTTCCTTCTGCTTTTTTGTCCTATAATTTCAAAAATTCAAAAAATGTTAAAAAAATCGATTCTCCTCATCTTTCTCATTTTATTTATTGATCAGGTATTGAAAATATGGATCAAAACAAGTATGCAACTGGGTGATGAAATCCATGTATTTGGCAGCAATTGGTTTATCATTCATTTTACTGAAAACGAAGGTATGGCTTTTGGAATGAAATTTGGCGGAGGCTATGGGAAGTTGATATTGAGCCTTTTCAGAATTTTTGCGGTGGCTGGCATTGGCTGGTATTTGCTTAAATTGATCAAAGAAAACGCTGATAAACTTTACATCGTTTGTATGACACTGATTTTTGCCGGTGCTATCGGAAACATAATTGACAGTGCTTTTTATGGCTTGATTTTTAACGAAAGTTATTTTAATGTAGCTCAATTGTTTCCCTCAGAAGGTGCTTATGGAACATTTTTACACGGTAAAGTAGTTGATATGTTTTATTTCCCGATATTGCAAGGACATTACCCTTCATGGATTCCTTTTTGGGGTGGAGACGAATTTATCTTTTTCCGACCAGTATTTAATATTGCCGATTCTTCGATTTCGATAGGAGTAGTTTTATTAATTTTGTTCCAGAAAAGATTTTTTAAACACCAGCATACTGTAGAAGACAAAGAAATAACTTAAGATTTAAAAGCATAAACCCATATTAATTTTATATCACCCTTTACTTAGAAAATTTTGCATTCATTAATAAAGCAAATATTTGCTATCTATGATTGATGAACAAAAAAAACAAATCCGCATTGCCATCAGGCAACTCAAAGCCAGCGTCAGTTTTGAAGAAAAACTGCAACGTTCAAACGTAATTTTTTCAAAACTAGAGCAAAACAAGGCTTTTCAAAATGCCGACTGTATCATGCTTTACTGGTCGATGGATGATGAAGTACAAACCCATGATTTTGTAATCAAATGGGCAGGATTGAAACAAATCATTCTCCCTTCCGTACAAAAGGAAATATTGGTACTTCGTAAATTTGAAGATGTCCAGCATTTAAAAACAGGTGAAAAATATGGTATTCAAGAACCTGAAGGAGAAAATTTTAACGATTTTGAAAAGATTGAAGTGGTAATAGTGCCAGGTATTGCTTTTGATAAGGCAAACAACCGTATGGGGCGAGGAAGAGCCTTTTACGATAAGCTTCTGAAGAAAATGAAAACCTATAAAATAGGTGTTTGTTTTGATTTTCAAATGATTGAAAATGTACCAGTTGATGAATTTGATGTAAAAATGGATGAAATAATCAGCGGTTAAAAAATCTCAATACTCAATACTTAGCAGATTCCGAATCTTGTGTGGATTGGGAACTGAAAAATGTAAACTAAAATGCAAAAATATAAACTCTATTTACTTTCCATCTCTTCCGGACTTTTATTGGCAGCAGCCTGGCCTTTGAATGGCTTTCCTTTTCTTGTCTTTTTTGCCTTTCTTCCCATGCTCTGGGTGGAAGATATAATAAAGAAGGACCCTGTTAAACATGGAAAGTTCAGCTTTTTTTTTATTGTTTTTGTCGGGTTTTTCACGTGGAACGCACTCACTACTTACTGGATCTGGAATTCTACTGAATTGGGTGCAATATTTGCATTTTTACTCAATTCGATGATGATGACGCTGGTTTTTAATTTTTATCATTATTCCCGTAAGGTCATTTTCAAGAAAAACAAAGCATACTTAGCTTTAATCGTATACTGGATTGCTTTTGAATATTTTCATACTGATTGGGATTTTTCTTTCCCTTGGCTAATTGTTGGCAATGTTTTTGCAAATTTTCCGCAACTTATTCAATGGTACGAATATACAGGTTGTTTTGGTGGAACATTGTGGGTTTTGCTTATTAATATTTTCTTGTTTGAGATATTTTTACACATTAAAAACAAAGACTCTTTTTCAGTGCATTTGAAAAATAGATTTTTTAAAACTTGTGTTATATGTTTTATAATACTTACGATACCAATTGCCATTTCATTCATAATTTACCAAAATTATATTGAAAATGGTAAAGCTGTTGAGGTAGTTGTTGTCCAACCCAATGTTGATCCTTACTCCGAACAATATACAACACCACCTATGGAGCTATTACAACGCATGCTTTTGCTGGCAGAAGAAAAAACAGACAGCAATGTGAATTTTGTGGTTTTTCCCGAAAGTGCTTTGCAGGAATATGTTTGGGAAGAACAACTGGATGATTCGCCCAGCGTGAATACACTTCGTGGGTTTACCATGAAATATCCTCAATTGGCTGTAGTTGCAGGTATATCAAGCCAAAGAATGTTAGCCAAAAACGAACCTCTCACATTGGCAGCAAGAGAATTTACTTCTGAAAAGGGCAGGTATTTTGAGCCTTTCAATACTGCCTTACTGGTTGATCATTCGGGGGCGTTAAGTAGGTATCATAAATCAAAGTTAACACCCGGTGTCGAAAAAATGCCATTTAAAAAGATATTTAAACCCATAGAAAAATTTGCTATTAATTTGGGTGGTACAGTTGGGAGTCTTGGTGTTGATGAAGAGCGAAAAGTATTTGACTGCAAGAATGGAGTAAAGGTGAGTCCAGTTATTTGCTACGAATCCATTTACGGAGGGTTTGTAACAGGATTTGTAAAAAATGGGGCTGAACTTATTTTTATCATTACAAACGATGGATGGTGGGGTAATACTGCTGGGCATCGCCAACACTATAGTTATGCAGCATTGAGAGCTATAGAATGCCGTAGGGATATCGCAAGGTCTGCCAATACAGGTGTTTCATGTTTTATAAACCAAAGAGGTGATGTATTGCAAAGCACCTCTTATTGGAAACCAGCTGTTATTCGCCATACGCTTCATGCCAGTAATAAGATTACTTTTTATGTAAAATATGGAGATTATATCGGAAAGATTGCATTATACTCAGGAATCTTACTTTTGCTTTTAAGTTTTGTAAAAGGGGTTAAAAAAGGTAAATCCTTATAAAATGGCCAAACAATTCAAAAGCGAAGAGATGCTTCGTTAATATTACCTTATTAGTAGTTAATAAAATTAAAAGTTAGTATCTGTAGATTTCTAATAATAAAACTTAATCCGAAATAATTAACTTAAAATTAAGATTTTTATACTATTTAGTTTTTTTTTTATTTATATTTGCAAAGAAAATAAATACACTTTTTTTTGTCGTGTATTTTCTAAAAATTAAAAGATAAATCAATCTAATATATAATATTATGAAAAGAATAACAATATTTTTTGTGATCGCTTTTTTTAGCATACCTTACTTTGCATCGAGTCAGAATGCAGCTGGAAAAAATTTTCTTGACAATTGGTCGTTAAATTTGAATGGAGGTGCAAGTTTGTTTTGGGGTGACCTTAAACAATATAAAATTTACCCTGTAACAAATAATGAAAATGAATGGAATGTTGCCTATGGTTTTGTACTTACCAAAAAAATAAGCTCAATTTTTGAAGTAAGAGGACAGTTCATCAAAGGAAACTTAACAGGTACCAGAAGGCCATCAGGCGTTTACTTTGACGCACAATTCAATTCCTATAATATCAATGCTACCCTTAATTTCAGCAATTTATTTTACGGAAATAATCCATGCAGAAAATTAAATATTTATGGTATTGCAGGTCTAGGCTTATTTGATTTCAGAGCTGTTAAAAAAACATTAGGCAGCAATGCTTATATTACCAGCCGTGGATATTCATCCAACGGGACAGTAAAGGAAGATATGCAGACAGAAACAACAATTCCTTTAGGTCTTGGCATTAAGTATAAATTAGATTCAAGATTTGAGCTCAATTTTGAAAATATCTGGACAGTTGTAAATTCAGATGATGTAGATATGACAAGGGGTGGTGTTACTTACGATATTATATCTTATTCTTCCGTTGGTTTAACTTACAAGTTTAACTTTAGAAACAATCCTTCAGTATTTGCCGATTGTGGTGATAATGTTAGTTCAAGAACAAAAAAAGGTAGCCTTGGTGATGCCGGTAATTTCGATAATGCGGTTTCTAATTCTGAAAAAGATTCTTTGAATGCTAAAATGAAACTCATGGAAGATAGAATTAACAAACAGGATTCAAAAATCAAAGAACTTGAAAATAAAGCAAATACACCTCCTGCTGAAATTAATATGGAAGCTTTAAAAACAAGTATTTATAATTCAATTCTTGATACTTTAAAAAGAAATCCAACAACAATTATTAGTGCTGGTTACCTTCAGTTTTCAATATTTTTTGATGTTAATAAATATGATATCAAAGCAGATGAAATGAAAAAAGTAGCCTCAATTGCCGAACATATGAAATCCGATAAGAGTTTAAAACTAAAAGTAGTTGGAAATGCTGATCAAAGTGGGTCTGATATATTTAACAAGAATCTTAGTAATAAACGCGCCGAACAAGTTTACAATACATTGATAAACAAATTTGGCATCGAAAAAACAAGACTTTCGTTTGAAGGAAAAGGAAAAGACGATCCATTCTCAAAAGAGCACATTTCCGTGAACAGAAGAGTAGATTTTATTAAACAATAATAGGTTATTTTATACATTGAAAAAGCCGGCTTTTCTCAGAAAAGCCGGCTTTTTTTCATAACAAAGTTGAAAATCTCAACCTTTAGAATTTAATTTTATACCAGAAGGTATTTTCCTTTGCCTGTAATTTTAAGAGGTTGTTGATTCTGTTAGCTAAATAAATATATACAGGAAGTTGTTTCTTTCGAAACCATTGAATGGCATCTTCATCTCCTCTAGAAGCCAATGAAAGTTGAAAAAGAATATCGTTTTTTGAATTGATCAACCATTGTACAGCATTTGGTTCATTGTCCATCGCATTACTTAGGATAGCAAGCTTTGGATAACCATTTTTCAGTAACCATTGCAATGCTTCTTCATCGCCTCTGATAGCATTAGACAATGCTGCCAGTTCAGGATAACCATTGTTGAGCAACCATTTAAAAAAATCCTTACGACCTTCAACAGCTTTCCCAAAGGCTAATAATATTTTAATATCGTATTCTTCCATAATGTAATAGTAATCAGTGAATAATTCACTTAATCATAAACTTTTGTAGCTATACCCAAAGCATTAACTTTAGCTGCAATTTCTTCCAATTTCTTTCTTCCGATTTTTAGTAGGTTCTCTGCAGGCGTGGCTCTGTCAATTGGATATATCATAACATAAGCGGGTTTAATTTCAGCAATATGATTCAACCAGCTATTTATTTCTTCATCGCTGGTATTATCGATAATTTCATTGTTATATATACCTTTCAAAAATAAGGTTTGTATTACCAAATTCCCGTTAAATTGTTTGAGATTTTCAACAATCTGCTGTATATTAATATTTTCAGCACCCCTGTTGATTAAATGATACATTTTGTCGGTGCCGGTATCAAGTTTTAAAATCGTATTATCCAACTTTTTTAAGGCAGCAAAAATAGTTGCATTGTTTAATAAACCCGCATTGGAAAGGACGGTGGTTTTTGCTGAAGGATAATATTTATTTCTTAATTCAATCACATCATCCACAATACCTGTAAATTCAGGATGTAAACTGGGTTCCCCATTTCCGGCAAAAGTAATGGAATCCAGTTTTTTAGCTGAGGTTTTCATTTGGATTAACCTATCAGAAAGTCCTTTTCTAACTTCTGCTCTTGAAGGTAACTTACTTCCTTCAATCGAATGGGTATTCCAACCGCATTCGCAATAAATACAATTGTAGTTGCAGATTTTTTGATGGGTAGGCAAGAGATTGATGCCTAGCGAAATGCCTAACCTCCTGCTTTTTACAGGTCCAAATATAATTTCATTGAATAAAAAACCGCTCATTTTTGCTTGGATTAATAATAGTACAAAGTTCAACAAATAACGTTTAACAACAAAAGAAAGTATAAAACGTTTTTTCTAATCAAAATTTCATTAATTTTGATTTTTGAAAAATAACAATGATTTCACTCAACGAAATAAAAAAACCAATTAACGATAACATAGATGCTTTTGAAAAGAAATTCAAGCTATCTATGCAAAGCTCTGTGCCATTGCTTGATATAATTACTGCCTATATTCTCAAGCGCAAAGGTAAACAGATTCGGCCGATGTTTGTCTTTTTGTCTGCTAAAATATGTGGAGAAATCAATGAGAGTACTTACAGAGCTGCTTCATTAATTGAGCTACTTCATACGGCTACTCTTGTTCACGATGATGTCGTAGATGATTCAAATGAACGCAGAGGATTCTTTTCAATTAATGCTCTTTGGAAAAATAAAATTGCAGTGCTGGTTGGTGATTTCTTGTTATCAAAAGGATTGCTGTTGGCTGTTGATAACAATGATTTTCATTTTTTAAAAATAGTTTCCAATGCCGTTAAAGAAATGAGCGAAGGTGAACTATTACAAATCGAAAAAGCCCGTCATCTTGATATTAAAGAAGAAATTTATTACGAAATCATTCGAAAAAAAACGGCTTCATTAATTGCTTCCTGTTGTGCAAGTGGTGCTGCTTCAACAAATAATGATGAAGATATAATAAAAAAAATGCATTTATTTGGAGAAAATGTTGGTATTGCATTTCAAATCAAGGACGATTTGTTTGATTATGAAAAAAGCAGAGAAACCGGCAAACCAAATGGAATTGATATTAAGGAACAAAAAATGACATTACCACTCATTTATATGCTGAATAATGCAAGCTATATTGAGAAAAGATATGCTATTAATATTGTAAAAAATCACCATAATAAACCTGAAAAAGTGGCTGAACTTATTATGAAAGTCAATAGTAGTGGTGGTATAGAATATGCAAGAGATAAAATGCTTGAATATAAAGACAAAGCCTTAGTATTGCTTTCGGAAATGCCTGAGAGCGAAGCGCGAGATGCAATGGAACAACTGGTATTGTTTTCTATTGAAAGAAAAAAATAAATAAATTTTAAAAAATGCGATATCTAGTTATTATTATTTTAATTTTATTCTGTACTGTAGGGTTTTCTCAAGAACAAAAAACTGATTTCTGGGACAACGGTCAAAAAGTAAGAGAGGGTATTTTGAAAGATTCTATACGCGAAGGAAAGTGGACCTGGTGGTATAAAAACGGAAAACTATGGAAAGAAGGGAATTATTCAAAAGGAATTAAAACTGGCAAATGGCTTGCTTTTTATGATGACAGCACCAAACAGAGTGAAGAAAATTTCGAAAATGGAATCAATAGCTTTTGGTATGCAAACGGACAGAAAAAAAGCGAAGTTAAAGTCGTGGATGGTAAATTTGATGGCCCATGGACAGCTTGGTACGATAATGGTGTGTTGCAGGAAGAAATCTTTTACAACAAAGGTTTAAAACAAGGTAAAACCACGACTTATCATAAAAATAATCAAAAGAGTTTTGAAGGTGTATATGTTAACGATCATCTAAATTGTAATGGTATTTGGTGGTATGATACCGGCAAAAAAGAGATGGAAGGGAAATTGAAAAATGACTTGCAAGATAGTAGTTGGATTTTTTATTTAAAAAATGGAAAAATCGGTAGCAAAGGAAATTTCATTGAGGGACAGCAGGATGGATTATGGATATTTTATTACGAAACAGGTGAAAAATGGAAAGAAGGTAATTTTAATAAAGGTAATAAAATCGGCAATTGGGTTGTTTGGTACGAAAGTGGGCAGAAATTCCAGGAAGGCCCTTTTGTGAATGGCAAAGAAGAAGGTTACTGGAAACAATGGTATACCGATGGTAAAACAGACCATACCGGAGATTTTAAGAACGGAAAAATGGATGGGAAATGGGAAGGCTGGTATACAAACGCTAAGAAAAAATACGAAACCCATTATACCGATGGATTAAAAAATGGAAACGATATTTTTTGGTACGATAACGGGATTAAAAAGAGTGAAGGCGCTTACAAAAATGGTAAAACAGACGGGAAGTGGTCTGAATGGAGCGAAAAAGGAGTTGTGTTATCTCAGGGTAGTTATAAAGAAGATCAAAAAGATGGACTCTGGATATTTTTCGATAAATATGGTGTAAAATACAAAGAACAAAGTTTTGTGAAGGGTCGTTTGAACGGGAAATGGATAGAATATTACCAGAATGGGAAAATATCAGGAGAAGGGTCCTATAACCTGCAACTTAAAGATGGGATTTGGCAATACTGGGATACAAAAGGTATTCTGATTTATAAAGTATTGTACAGCAAAGGGAAAAAAATTAAAGAGGCTAAATTAGCAGAAGATAAGAAGGACGCTCAGGAGGGAAGTCCGATTTACAAGTAAAGGATGATTCAAATCAATTAAACATAAATGTAAGTTTACATCATTTTTTTGCTAGTAAAAGTGAAAAATACGCAGTATGCTTTTTTTAACAAATTGGAATATAAAAAATAGAAAAATATGAAATCAGAACATAAACTTTTTAAAGGAAAAACATTGGCCATCTTATCCGGAGGCGGTGATACACCTGCCATTAATTCTAGTATAGAAGCAATACGCAACCGAGCTTCCATGTTGGGTTATAAGGTCTATGGTATCAGGCAGGGCTGGAAAGGATTATTAGGAGACGGAGATATCATTGATTTAAGCAATCAACCGTATGATGGCTGGTATGGAGGAACTGCATTGCGGTCGAGTCGTACCAATCCTTTTCCTTCCAAAAAAAATCCCGAAAATCGAATTCCTCAGATATTGAAAAATCTGAAACGTTATAAAATTGATGTGCTTGTTACCATTGGAGGTGATGATACGAACGGAGCCGCTAAACGTTTATACGAAACAGAAGGGATTCCCGTAATCGGCTTTCCAAAAACAATCGACAATGATCTAAAAACGCTGTCGATGCACAACTACCAAGGTTCAAATATTGAAGCGGTATTATGTCCAGGTTTCCCTTCTGCAGCCAAAGCAATTGCTGAATTCACAGGTAAATTAAAAACAACCGCTGAATCGCATTCCCGTATTATGGTGTTAGAAGTAATGGGGCGTGATGCCGGTTGGTTAACCGGTTCTGCTTTATTTGGAGGTGCCGAATTAGCATTGATACCTGAATTTGAAATGAGCAAAGAGCGGAAAGAATTTTTCTTTGAAACAGTAAAAGAAACGTATTTACGATCAGCAAAAAAAATGCTCATTATTCCTGTTTCGGAAGGTGTGAGGTGGTACGATGAAAAATCAGGTAAATTGGATGTAGTTTACGCAAGTTCAGAGCTGGATGAATACGGACATCCCAGGTTTGGTGGTATTAGTGGTTTGATTGCTTCAGAAATATCTCAAAAATTAGGGATTGAAGCAAGAGCCCAAATTACTGGCTATTATGCCCGTAGTGGCAAATGCAGTCAATACGATCGTCGTTTGACGACTACCTTGGCTGATAAAGTGGTGGATTTGTTATTAAGAGAAGAATACGGACAAATGCCTACCATGAATAAAATAGTGCACTATCAGGAACTGGAAGAATTTAATACTTCATCTATTGATATGGGCGCAATTGGGAATAAACCACTTTCGAAACCTTATTATGATGTAAACAAGTTTCAATTTACCGATGCTTATACCAGCTTTCTAGGAAATATTTTAGAACACAAACATTATCAAGATTTTAATTACGACTTTCCTGTTGTGGTTCCCGACAAAGAATAAAAACCAATTTTTTTCTTAAAATGAAAAATATAGTTATATATTTGTAGTCGATAAATATTTGTTAATTTTTAATTTAAATGAAAGTTTTTTTTATTTCTCATACAGTAACTTTAATTATAAACTTTTTAGCATCGTTTATTATAAGTTTTTTATCGGTCAAACCAATAGTTGATATCTCTCATGCAAAAGGATTAATTGATTCACCCAACAACAGGGCTTCACATAAAAAGCCTACAGCAACTTTAGGTGGAATTGCAATATTTACAGGGTTTATTTTTGCCGCCTTATTATTCCCCCCGTTTGGTTCTTTGTTGGAAATGAGGTATATCATAGCAGGTGCAATTTTAATGTTTTTTGTTGGAATAAAAGACGATATTTTTGTTATTGCACCCTGGAGTAAATTGGGGGCTCAAATAGTTTCCGCTATCATTTTAGTTGATTTTGCCGATATCAGATTATCAAGTTTGCATGGATTTTTGGGGATTACCGACCTTAGTTATTATTGGAGTCTTTATCTCACTATTTTTGTAGTGGTTGTTATCATCAACGCTTTTAATTTAATTGATGGAATTGATGGACTTTCCGGAGGCATCGGGATTCTCTGTTCTGCTACTTTCGGAATATGGTTTTTCCTTACAGCTCAGTTTGAATTTGCATTTTTGACAACAGCTTTAATTGGTGCATTGAGTGGATTTTTATGGTTTAACCTTTTTGGGAAAGAAAACAAAATATTTATGGGTGATACAGGCTCTTTAGTATTGGGTTTTTTAATAGCTGTCTTTGCAATACAGTTTAATCAAAGCAATTTGTTAATAAACGGATATTATCATATCTCAGCATCTCCGGCTGTTTCCTTTTCAATTTTAATTATTCCAATGTTTGACACTCTCAGGGTCTTTTTAATTCGAATTGCCCGTAAGCAATCTCCGTTTACTGCTGACAGATCCCACATGCATCATAAGTTACTGGATTTAGGGTTTTCGCATGTGAGTGCCAGTGCTATCCTTGTTTTTGTTAACATTATGGTTATTATTTTAGCATTTTTATTACAAGGCTTGGGAATTATTCTGCTTATGATCATCGTTTTAGCATTGAGTACGCTTCTGTCTTTAATTCCGATACTTATGCTCCGCAAGAAGAATCAAAAAATATCAGCAGCTGAAAAAGAAATTCCATCAACTTCTGTTGTTTAAAATTAAGTTTTGTTGAATGCTAAAAAAAATCTTTTTTCTTTTTTCTTTATTCTGCACTGTTTCTCTCTATGCACAACAACTAAATTTCCCTTTAGCCAATCCTTATTTTTATCAGATAACGAAAAAAATACATGCTCCAGCTAATTATTTTCATTCAGCGGTAAAACCCTGGTTAACTTCTGAGGTTGATCTATTGATTAATACAGATTCTGTGCAGGATGCATATGTAATCCACCCTGTTTTTTCTAAAAAAATATCAACGATTTTATGGAATAAGCTATTGAACGAACATCTTATTTCTATCCATCAGGATGGTTTTAGGATGAATATCGATGCTGTTTTTAATTTCGAATTGGGGAAGGATGTAAATAAAAATCAGTCATCAAATTATGTTAATACCAGGGGATTTCTGGTAGAGGGTAGTATAGGGAAAGATTTTTCATTTTCTTCTACTTTTTATGAAAACCAAGCTTCTTTTCAGGATTATCTGAGCAATCGAATTGTTAGTACGAGCGTGGTACCAGGACAAGGGATGGTAAGGAATTTTGGGAAAAATGGCTACGATTATGCCTGGGCCAGTGGTTATATTTCATACACCCCTTCACGCTATTTTAATATACAGTTCGGCCATGGCAAAAATTTTATTGGGGATGGTTATCGTTCGCTTTTATTATCTGACAATGCTTTTAACTATCCTTATCTGAAAATAACCACCAATGTTTGGCGGTTGAAATATACGAATCTGTATGCTGAATTTCAGGATTTAAAAGCTCCTCATTCCAACGATTTAGGCTTCCAGAAAAAATACGGTACTTTTCATTATCTGAGTTATGCGGTCAACAAAAGATTAAATATAGGTTTATTTGAAGCTATTATATGGCAGGCTCGGGATAGTTCAGGTTTTAGAGGTTTTGATATCAATTACCTGAATCCTGTAATTTTCTATCGTCCTGTTGAGTTTTCCCTTGGGTCACCCGATAATGCATTGTTAGGATTAAACATCTCTTATAAATTGTCAGATCGCTATTTCATTTATGGGCAATTGATGCTGGACGAATTCAAATTGAGTGAAGTATTGGCCGGCAATGGCTGGTGGGGCAATAAACAAGCTTTTCAATTAGGTGTTAAAGCATTCGATTTATTTAATATTCCTTCATTGTATGTACAAACCGAATTTAATTTTGTACGCCCTTATACCTATTCGCATTGGTCATCTCTGCAAAACTTTGGTCATTACAATCAGTCTTTGGCGCATCCTGAGGGAGCAAACTTTTGGGAATCCGTTTCTATCATAAAATACAACTACCAACGTTTTTTTGCTGAATATAAATTAAATTATATTGTTTATGGTGCAGATAGTGCGGGTGTAAATTTCGGGAATGACATATTTAGATCGTATGAAGATCATCCGAATGAGTATAATAATTTCGTAGGTCAGGGTATCAATACCCACGTTATTTGTAATGACCTCCGCCTTTCTTATTTGGTTAATCCAAGAACCAATATGAATGTAAGCATTGGTATTTCTGACCGATTTGAAATAACTGATTCAGGAAAACAGCATTCCACCTATTTCTATCTGGGTTTCCGTACCAGTTTACATAATTTTTATTACGACTTTTAACTTAGCTGTCAAAAAAAAGAAGAACGGAATTCATATTAAGACTTCAACGTAATGTATATATTGAGAAGCATAAAATAATGAATAAACCTTACCTACAACCTTCCATCAATGATATCCAATGGCAACAAAGATTTAATATCGTACAATACACTTTGTTTGGATCGTTTTGTAAAATCAATGCTTTTGAATTCATTGTGAGCAACTGCCAGTACAATGGTGCTGTATTTAGCTAAATTATATGTAGGAATCAAGGTTTCGTTGTATTCGTGCTTTACTTCAGAAGCATCAGCCCATGGATCATGAATTTCGACAGAACAGCCAAATTGACGTAATTCATTTACTACATCTATCACTTTGGTATTACGAACATCAGTACAATTTTCTTTAAAAGTAATTCCCAACACCAATACTTTTGATTTATTAATGGGGATGTCTTTTTTGATCATTAGTTTCACTATCTGCGAAGCTATCCAGGCTCCCATGCCATCGTTCATGCGACGACCAGCAAGAATAATTTCGGGATGATAGCCCATTTCCTGTGCTTTTTGAGCAATGTAGTAAGGGTCAACCCCAATGCAATGTCCACCAACCAGACCCGGTGAGAATTTAAGGAAATTCCATTTGGTCCCAGCTGCATCCAGCACTGCTTTGGTGTCGAGGTTCATATGGGCACAAATATGTGCTAGTTCGTTTACAAAGGCAATATTAATATCTCTTTGTGAGTTTTCTATCACCTTGGCTGTTTCTGCGACACGGATAGACGGTGCTTTGTGGGTTCCGGCTTTGATAACGGTTTTGTATAACTGATCGACCACCTCAGCAATTTCGGGTGTAGAACCTGAAGTTACCTTATGTATAGTTGAAACGGTATGCTCTTTGTCACCAGGATTGATACGTTCAGGTGAATAACCAGCAAAAAAATCAAGATTGAGTTGCATACCCGAAACTTTTTCAATAACAGGAAGGCAATCTTCTTCGGTACATCCTGGATAGACTGTAGATTCATAAATAACAATGTTTCCTTTGCTAATAACTTTTCCTATGGTCTCACTTGCTTTTATCAAAGGTGTTAAATCTGGACGGTTGTTTTTGTCAACAGGAGTAGGAACTGTAACAATATAAATAGTACAGCTACGAATGTCTTCTATTTTACTTGTAAGAAAAAGTCCTTTATCAGTTGGACTTTTCATCGTTAAGGTAGCTTGCAGGTTGTTGTCGTCTACTTCCATTGTTCCGTCATGCCCCAGGTTAAGATCATCAATGCGTGATTGACGGATATCAAATCCTATTACCGGAAAATGTTTAGCAAATTCAACAGCCAATGGTAAGCCAACATAGCCTAAACCAATCATGCAAATTTTGTGAGATTCCATATTTTCAATATTTTTTTAAAATACATTTCAATAGCGAAAAATGAAGAGCAAAACTTCTGTTTCTCTATCTCCGCCTTTTTTCTCTTAGTCTCTTAGTCTTTTCTTTTTTTTTCTCTTAGTCTCCTAGCCTCTTAGTCTTTTCGTTTCTCCGTCTCTTTTCTCCCACGCTTTATTTCTCAGCTACTTCTAAATCACTCATGGGTAGCGTTACAACCAATGTATGTCCAATCTGAATGATACGTATTACGACCCTTTTCTTTCCCATAAAAGAGACCAGCTCTCCTTCGAAACCCTCAAGAACACCAGTGACAATGCGAACCTTGGTTCCTGGTTTAAACACTTTGGTACTGATTGTAATTTCGTGATCGGTATTGATGAGTTTTTGCATGGCTTGAATCTGCCATTCGGGGATACAAGCTGCTTTGCCTGAAAAACTTATATATTTAACAGCCCCTTCAACATTTAATGCCGTGTAATATTCTAATTCACTCACTTTTACAAAAACATAAGAACGAATCAACGGCTCTTCTATCCATTTTTTCCGATCTTTCCAATTTCGAAGTTTTTTTTGTAAAGGTAAATAAGCTTCTATTCCTCTATCAATAAGCCTTGCTGTGACCTTCTTCTCAAATCTTGGAAAAGTATAAAGTGCATACCAATTATAAGCCATTATTCTTTACTGATTTATTGATGAATGTGAAGGTTTTAATCAAAAATTTTATGTCTGCAAATTTAGTGAATTAAACGAAATGGAAAGCATAAGGGTAAAATTAATCTCAATACCTTCTTACTCATCCCATTTAATCTTTATTTTAGAAGTTGGAAGAGAATCCGAAATAGCTTGTTTCTTGGGTTTTTCTTTGGTTTCTTCCCAATCAATGATGAATTTACCTTTTTCTTGAATTTTAAATCGTTGTTGTTGAATAATTTCTGAAGAATCTCGTTGTAACCATTTAAACTCTTCTTTCAATATTTTATTCAAATTGCGCTTCTCGTTTTTAATGTCCAATAATATTTTGTCTTTCAGGCTTTTGCTATCGTATTTAAATACCGGATTATCGATAGTTCCGCTCACTTTTAAAAAAAGTTTGCTTCTTCCGAGCCCATCGTCTTCCTCATAACCAAATTCCTGATTGGCTAGTTCCTTTTGTTGTTTGCGGATTTTTCTTTTTTTAGAATTCAATTCAGAGAGTAGGATGTTGATATGGTAGTTAATGTTATTGTTAAAATTATGTTCTCCAGCAATGCCAAGGTTGATTGCACTCGATTGAATATCCATAGCGGGAATTACAATACATTCGTGTTCGATGAGAATTTGATTTTGAAGGGTATTGAAACTGACTTCTTTTAAATCATCTACATTGATAAACCGGGATAATTTCAACAAAGGTTGATAATTCAGCAGTTTGCCATTTTCAATTTTAAGTCCAATTTTTGACCAGATGCTTTTTTTGTCAACCTGAAGATAAGGATTAAAAAATGCAGCAAATTGTACATTGGCAGTAATGCTACCGTTAATATTAGCGGAAGTCATATTCGTTTGACCAAAGTTGTCAAATACATAAAACAATTGTTGTGCATTCACTTTTAATAGATTGACATCGCAGCTGATGAGAAATTTTGCGTTTTGAGAACCATCCACCATCATATTGCCATTCAGCTTGCCATCCATGCTTTCCATGCTGAGCTCTTCCGCTTTAAACAAATGATTGTTATAACCTAAGCTCCCCTTCAATAGATTGGCTTTGAATTTTTTATATTTTATTTTATTGGCATGCAACGAAAGTTTAAATGTGTAATAATCGCTCAGGCGAAATTCATTATTGCCTGCTGTATTGTGCTGAGTACCGATGATTTCATCCAAATCAATATTGTTTGAAAACAAATCTGCATTGATTTCAATTTTTTGATTTTCGAGAAAGATAAATGGAATTACATTTCTGAAATAACCTTTTAAACTGAGGTCACTGGCCGAAATATTTGCAGTGAGGCTTTTGATTTCAATATCGTTATTGGTAAACGTAAAAATCCCATTGATATTTTTATATTGTCGTGCATCGTTTTTTAATTGCAGTTCAACATTGTTGAGGTTGGCATTTCCACTACACTGGCTATTGATAAAATCGCTAATCTTTAAAGCATTTTTATCGATTTTGCCATTAAAATTGAAATCTATCAGCATATTGCCCTGCATACTTGTTATCTTATCATTTTTAATCAATTCCGATAAATCCTTCAAATTTATTTGGGCAGAAGTCCTGCAGCTGATAGTAGGATTTTTGAAATTGCTGATGCAGAAGCTGGCTTTGATATTGCCATCTTTCAGATTGGCTGAAAATTGCTGAATGTTCAGGCGGTTGTTCTCGGCTTTTCCGTCTTTACCATTGGTGTAAGAACCCTGAATAATAACATTTGTAAGTCGCGCTTTTGTTTCCGTATGATAAATTTCTCCATTACGGAAATTGAAATTTGCAGCAATCAAAGGAAGATGATTTCCTCCGTATTCTCCATTAATTGCCATTGCAAAATCAAAGATTCCTTTGCTTTGGTAGTTCTTTAAAAAAGCCTGTTGTTCTTTGGATAATTCTTTGATAAAATCGTGTAATTGAATTTCTTTTCCTTTAATATGCAATGATAAAACCTTATTAGAGTCAGCATAATTTATTTTCCCGTTCACAGCAAAGTTTAAATCGTTGATGGATATATCTCCTTTTTGAATTTCAATGGATGCAGCATCCGTATTGATCATTCCGGCTAAGTCAAGCTTTACTTCATCATTGCTGAAATAAACGTTATTGTCCGACTGAAAATGGTGGATGCGTATTTTACCTTCAAGTTGGAGGGCTTGAATATTGCTTGAGAAATCACCTTTAGCAGTTGCTTTTTCAACGAGAACATGATAATATTGAAAACTGGCCTTGTTGATGTATTTGACCACTACCTGATTAAGCTTTATGTTTTGAAGCTTGAAATCTAAGTTATCGTTGCTTTGCTTTCCGCTGGATTTCCAGCAATGAAAATTATCACTACCCAATTCATTGACCCTAAGATTGACAATGGCATCATTGAGTTCAATATTTTTGATGCGGTATTGTTTATAATACAAATCCATTATATTGAATTCGAGGAAAATGCTTTTGGCTTGTAATAAGGTGTCTTTGACGGCATCTGTTATAGCATCTTTAGCTATTACATTTGTAAAACGCAAGGACGCATTGGGGAATTTTTCAAATACCGAAAATTCAATATCTTTCACCGAAATTTCGGTTTGCAGTGATTTATTGATTTCAGCAACAAAAACCTGCTTGATGCGATCCTGGTTGAAATAGATGATTAAAAACCCTGTTCCCACAGCCAACACTAAAAAAATCAAAATACCCAGGAGTATTCTGATCAAGTATTTTTTAAATTTTTTATGGTAGGGAACAGCTTTCATAAACTAAAGTTGAAGTGCCTGTATTACTTATAATTAATAGTTATAAGTGCAGCGGAATTCATCATTTATATTTTATAATTCGTCATTAAAAATCATCAAACTATTAAAAGGCTAAAAGGCCGATGAGTTCTTATGTTCTAATAACTCAATCGGCCTTTTTTTATTGTGATTTTCAAAATCGCACAACGTTTGTATTTATAAACGAAATAAGTTAAATGCAAAGAATAACATAATAACCAATAAGCATTAACTTTCCGCTATTGCAGCATTTTCAAAAATGAAACTTCCTTTTCGCTTAAGAAACGCCACATCCCACGAGGGATGTCTTTCTTGGTGAGTCCTGCAAACATGGTTCTGTCGAGTTTAACTACTTCATAACCCAGTGTTTCGAAGATACGGCGGATCACACGGTTTTTGCCGGTATGAATTTCGATACCGATTTCTTTTTTGTTTTGGGTTTCGTCGATGTAAGCAACATCGTCTACTTTTACAATACCATCTTCCAGTTCAACACCATTCCAAAGTTTCTCCATATCCGATTTAGACAGGGCGCGGTCCAGTTCCACGTGATAGAGTTTTTTAACGCCATAACGGGGATGGGTAAGTTTTTTAGTAATTTCTCCATCATTGGTAAAAAGCAAGAGACCTGAAGTATTGCGATCGAGTCGGCCTACCGGATACAAACGTTCTTTGCAAGCATCTTTTACCAGTGCCATTACAGTCCGTCTTTCCTGAGGATCGTCCATGGTAGTGATATAACCTTTGGGTTTGTTGAGTAAAACGTATTTCTTTTTTTCGCTTACCAATGTTTCGCCACCATATTGAACGGAATCGGTAGGAAGTACCTTGGTACCTAATTCTGTAACTATAACACCATTGATGGCAACGGCACCGCTGATGATTAAATCGTCGGCTTCGCGGCGTGAACAGATGCCGGCATTGGCAATGTATTTGTTCAGACGTATGGTTGCAAATGCATCAGGGCGGTTGGTCGATTTAAAATCTTTCAATTCTAAAACGTCAGCGCGTTTAGGGCGTTCGCGAACCGGAAGGTCTATTTCCGAAGTTCTGCGACGGGGTTTGTTTTTATGAAGATAACGGTCGTTCGCTGGATTGTCGTCATAACTTCTTTTTTTCTCAGAAAATGGACGGTCATCTTTTTGATAGCCTTTTTTATATTCTCTTGCAGGGCTTGTTCCGCCTGCATCACCTTCTCTTCTGGGTTTAAAATCAGGTTTATCACCTCTGTCATGGTAAGAAGGTTTGCTGTCTCTGTCGCCAAATTTTGGTTTGAAACTGCTTTCTTTTCTTTCTCCGTAGCTGGGTTTGTCGTTGCGGTCACCGTATGAAGGTCTTTCGGAAGATCGTTGGTCTCTGCCGCCATATCCAGGTTTATCGTCTTTGCCACGGTAAGAAGGTTTGCTGTCTCTGTCCCCAAATTTTGGTTTGAAACTGCTTTCTCTTCTTTCTCCGTAGCTGGGTTTGTCGTTGCGGTCACCGTATGAAGGTCTTTCGGA
>CAZCBG010000014.1:41694-51499 GCA_964496885.1 uncultured Bacteroides sp.
AGATCGTTGGTCTCTGCCGCCATATGCTGGTTTATCGTCTCTGTCGCGGTATGAAGGTTTGCTGTCTCTGTCCCCAAACTTTGGTTTGAAACTGCTTTCTTTTCTTTCTCCGTAACTGGGTTTATCATCTCTTTTGGGATAAGAAGGTCTGTCGGAGGAAGTGTGGCTTCTGTCTCCATATCTTGGTTTATCCCCTCTGTCACCATAGGAAGGTTTGCTGTCTCTGTCCCCAAATTTTGGTTTGAAACTGCTTTCTCTTTTTTCTCCGTAAATGGGTTTATCGTTTCTTTCGCCGTATCTGGGTTTATCATCCCTGTTTCCGAAGGCTGGTTTGCTATAAGGTTTGTCGGAACTGCTAAATTTGGGTTTAAATGAAGAAGATCTATCGCCTGGGCTGTCTGTTTTCCTTTTCCAATCCGGTTTTGAATGATTCGATGAAGCTTCTGAACTTCTGCTTCTTTCGGGTTTGCCAAAAGGACGTTTATTGTTATTTCTTTCCATGATTTTTATAAAATGCGGCTGCAAAGGTAGGCATTTTCTTGGTAATTTCCTAAAAATAATTTAGTTAAGAAAAGTGAAACACATTCTTTTATTGCAAAACGCCTCATTCACAAAAGTAAATACGTAATGACGAATTGATAAATGATGAAACCGTAACGAATTGCATCGGAGAATTATTAAAATGATACTAATTAAATAAGGTTGTAGTTTAAAGTTACGTTTTAAATAATTTAGTTTTGAAGTAAATGATTTACTGTCTTGACTTTTTGATTACCTTTGTTTCAAGACAAATTTTTAAATAAAATTTATTACCTCTACTCTTCAAAAATTATATATTGTTCATCTGAAATATTTGTGAATAGCAAAGTTTTGGAAGTAGTTCTTTTTTATAGCAATAACTCAATAACAATTAATACAAATGTCATTTAAGACCATTTTCATATATATCGTATTTCTGCTTTCCTTTTTGAACCTCCAGGCTCAAAAAGAAACCTGGCATTGGTATTTCGGAGGGCAAGCCGGTATTGATTTTACTTCCGGCTCTCCAATTGCCGACACCAACGGCAAAATTGGTGCTGGAGAGGGTGTTTCTTCCATTTCCGATAGCATAGGGGATTTATTATTCTATACAGATGGTATGAGTGTTTGGAATAAAATCCATGTTAAAATGGACAATGGCACAGGACTTCTGGGGAATCGTTCAAGTTCTCAGTCTTCCATAGTTGTAAAACAGCCTAATAATGATTCTATTTATTATATTTTTACTACTGATGCCTATGAATCTTACAATTTTTTTCCACCACACAAAGGTTTTAGGTATAGCATTGTAAATACTAAAAAAAACAATGGTTTAGGCAAGGTAACAATAAAAAATGTATGGATAGCAGATAGCAGTTGCGAGCGGATAACAGCAGTACAGCATTGTAACCGGAAAGATATGTGGATAATTGCTGCCAAAGCCAATAGTAATAAATATATGGCTTATTTATTAAGTGATACAGGATTAAACATGGTGCCTGTTATTAGCCAAAATGGTCCGTTGGCACCTATTAATGCTTTATTTTGGAGCTGTACCGCAGGCTATATGAAGGCTTCGCCCAATGGTAGCAAAATTGCAGTAGTTTTTTGTTGCGAAAATCATTCTGTTAGCCTATTCGATTTTGACAATGCCACCGGACTTTTATCCAACCCTATTCCCGTTGGATTTTCTAATCCCGATTATTATGGCTCTTATGCAGCAGAATTTTCGCCTAATCAAAAATATATTTACATTACATACGCTTCAGGTGGTTCAGGACACGGACACATTTATCAATACGATATTTCATCTAATAACCCTGTTACAATTAATTTATCTGGTATAGAATTATATTGGAATTATACACACCCGAATACTTATTCAGAGCAAGCTTATGCTCTTCAGCTAGCTTGCGATAAAAAAATATACATTGCCTTTGCATTTTATGCTTATGTAGGTGTTATCAATTCTCCCGATTCGGCAGGCTTGGCCTGTAATTTTGTAAAAAATGGTGTTTTTTTAAATGGGAAATTGAGTAGTATTGGTCTGCCTACATTTTTCCCCGGTTACTTTAAACCAGTTCCCGATTTTACCTATACTCAAAACTGTTTAAATATTGTGTTTAAGCCAAACTGCGATAGTGCAGCACTAGATTCCATCCGCTGGAATTTCGGAGATGTTGCATCCGGCAGTAATACCTCGGCTTTGTACAGCCCTACGCATTTGTTTTCCGATACAGGTATATATACTATAAAGGTAATTTATTATTATCCCTGCAATATGAGCGATACGGTGCTAAAAACAATCAGTGTGCAACTACCGGCCTATACTTTTTCGCCAAGTTATATTACGGATAGTATTACAAATCTGTGTAAACAGTTAAGATTTACTGCCGTTTGCGACAGTGCTGCGCTGGATTCTTTGCGCTGGAATTTCGGAGATATTGCCTCCGGTTCAACCAATACCTCCGGCTGGTTTCATCCCTTACATACCTTCAGCGATACGGGAAGCTATAACGTAAGTCTTATTTTATACGCCTATTGCCGAAGCGATACGATTTATAAAACTGTACACATTGCATTGCCCATCAATGGTGTTTATCTGGGGGCAGATACCACATTGTGCAGTGGAGAAGTTTTACAACTGGGAGGAGCAATTCCGTCTCCCTTACCCATTAGCTATCTATGGCAAAACGGATCACTTACACCCGGGTTTACGGTTAGCCAGGCCGGAACTTACTGGCAGCAGGTGAATGCAGGTGGTTGTTTGTTTTCGGATACGATAAATATCAGCTATCTCGACCCGCCAACGATTAGCCTACCCAATGATACCATCATCTGTGAGGACAGTCGTATAGATGTTCAGCTTCCACAGGGAAATTATAGTCTTTTATGGGATAATGGAAGTACGTTTTTCAACCGCAGCTTTACCCAAGCCGGGAATTACTGGCTCACCGCAACCAATATATGTGGCAACGCAACGGATGCCTTTGTATTACAAAGCAAAAACTGTAATTGCTATCTGTATTTCCCCAATGCCTTTACACCCGATGGCAACGATTTGAATGCCTGTTTTGCTGCTGTCTACGACTGCGCATTTGAGACTTACCATTTATTCATCTACAACCGCTGGGGGCAATTGCTGTTCCAAACCACCAACCCTGCCGAATGCTGGGACGGGAAATACAAAAACGAAACAGTTTTGCCGGATGTTTACGTCTGGATACTCGAATACAAAAGCGTATACGATGGAACAGTGATTGGGAAAAAGGGGATAGTGACGGTGGTGAAATAGATACTTAGGCTATAGGTTTTTAGGAAGAAAAGATAAATTGAAACCTTTACTAAACCATACCAAAGAATACGAAAAAGCATAATGTTGCTGAACTTCTAAAAACTAAAAGCTAATCCATTTCAGCCGATAGGCAGGTCTGCTCAATGATCAAAATAATAGTGATGAATAAATGAAGGAGAAAAGGATACTGCAATTTTACTTTTAGCTTAAACTACTCAAGACTTTTTATAAAGCCCCCTCAAATTGTTTCAGAAACCTTACATCGTTTTCAAAAAACAGGCGTAAGTCCTTGATGCCATAACGCAACATGGTGATGCGTTCGATGCCCATCCCAAAGGCAAAACCGGTATAAACCGAAGAATCGATACCACAGTTGTCCAGCACATTGGGATCTACCATACCGCAACCTAAAATCTCGACCCAACCGGTGTGTTTACAGATATTACAGCCTTTACCTCCGCATATACTGCAGGAAATATCCATTTCGGCTGAAGGTTCGGTAAAAGGGAAATAAGAAGGACGCAGGCGGATATTGGTGTTTTCGCCAAACATTTCCTTGGCAAAATACAATAAAGTCTGTTTTAAATCGGCAAAAGAAACATTTTTATCAATATAAAGGCCTTCTACCTGATGAAAAATGCAGTGTGCCCTGGCCGATATGGCTTCGTTACGAAAAACCCTGCCCGGGAATATGGCCCGTATGGGTGGTTTCGTGTTTTCCATCATTCTTACCTGTACCGATGAAGTATGGGTACGCAAGGCAATATCGCCGTTTTCGGCAGATTTTTCAATAAAAAAAGTATCCTGCATATCGCGGGCCGGATGTTCGGGTGGAAAGTTCAGTGCAGAAAAATTATGCCAGTCGTCTTCTATTTCAGGTCCTTCGCTTACCACAAAACCAATACGTGAAAAAATACTGATGATTTCGTTGCGCATCACGGATAAAGGATGGCGAGTTCCCAATTCCTGAAAATCGGCAGGCATGCTGAGGTCGATGGCAGGTTTTTGGATTGTAGTTGTTTGAAAACGGTCTTTGTAAGTATCCAGTTTTTGCTGTGTATTGGATTTTAGGTCGTTAAGCAAAACGCCGATTTCTTTGCGCATTTCAGGTGCAACAGTTTTAAAGTCGGCAAACAAATCCTGAATACTCCCTTTTTTACCAAGGTATTGAATACGGAATGCTTCCAGTTGCTCAAGGTTTTCTGGTACAAAGGCTAGTATTTCAGCGTTTAATAAGGCAATTTTCTCCTTCACAATCGTTTGTTTAATTTTTTTGTAACTGCAAAATTACTGAATATTCAGCATTTCTGTAAAAATATCCGTGAAATATTTGAATAAAATATATAATATCAAGCTTTTTTGCAGAATCTAAGGAAAAAGAAATCTACTGAAGTTGCTTGTCATTCTGCTAAGTGTAAATGCCCTGCCAAAAAATAGGATTGGTAAAAAAATGAATTGAAAAGAGAGTAGCAACTACTTTGATTGAAAGGATGTTGCCAGGCTTTAATCCAATTTAACCATCATAGGTATATCTTTCAAAGGTCGGTTGTTGCCATCACAGGCAACGGCAGCAATTTTGTCCAATACCTCCCAACCGCTGATAATTTCTCCGAAAACGGTATAATTATCGTCCAGGTGAGGAGTTCCGCCTATAGTAGTATAGGCTTTGATTTGCTCTGGGCTAAAGGTTTTTCCCATTCGTTTGGCTAACATATTGAGTTCATCCAATGTCCATACTTTACCCTGAACGATGTAAAACTGAGAACCCGAAGAAGCTTTGGAAGGATTTACCTGATCACCTTCGCGGGCAGCTGCCAAAGCTCCTTTTTTATGAAAAATCCCTGGTCGAAATTCAGCAGGAATGGTATAGGCCGGACCACCATTACCCAGCATACTGCCGGCTATTGCATGTTTTGAATCCGGATCGCCGCCTTGTATCATAAAGGCGTTGATGACTCTGTGAAACAAAGTGGAATCGAGGTATTTTTCCTGAACCAGTTTAATAAAATTATCTCTGTGTAATGGAGTTTCATCGTATAATTTGAGTTCAATACTTCCAAATTCAGTAGTGATTACAACTGTCTTGCCTGCCTTTTGTTGAGGTGTTTGCGCTTGAGTGTTTATGGATAATTGTAAGAAAACGAAAGCGGTAATGACATGTATTGAAAATATTTTTTTCATGATTTTGTGATTATTAGTAAAAAAATATGTAGGTTTGCTGAATAATAATAATAGAACGCAATATTAATAAAATATCAGTAAAAAGATGAAAAATTTTTCGAAATATTTATTTTTTATTCCCTTTTTCGCGATAACATTGATGTTTTGTAATACTTCCTGTAAAGAAGACACTGACTGCAAATTGCAAATTATAGTGAAGCTTTTCAATGATACCACCGTTGTTGTTCCCAATGCACAAATATGGATTCATCAGAATGATATTAGTTTATTTGGCACAACAGATGCAACAGGGAAGTATGAACATACTTTTGTATGGGAAGCTATTTATAATGTTAAGGCTACTGATAGCACAATTATTGACCCTAACGCAATCCCTCCAACTTATAGTCTTCGCACAGCAGAAGCCACCGTTAGGCTTAAACCGGGAGAAACAGTTAGTAAAGTTATCTATGTGAAATAACTTCTTAACCCAAGAAAGTTTTTAGTTTTTAAAATAAAAGGGCTCTATCTTTTATTGCCCCTATTTGGTAAGCTTTGTATTCCCATTATCGTTTTAATGTTTCTGGTAGCTTTTCCTCTATTTATTAGGTAAGTTTTTTGTAATCATTTCAAAGATACGTTTACGTCTTTTTCGGATGTTTCTAATTCCCATAACCAGAAGCGTTGTCAGAATAATTGCAACGATCATCATGATGACAAACAATCCGGTTGTGTTTTCAGTTTCAGTACCAAAGCGAATTCCTTTCCCTAAAATAATCCGAAAAAGTGTGAGGATGAGGATAAAAAAGCCTACAAAGAACCATGAAAAAACATACAAGGGGGGGTCGTCTTCTACATTTGGAATCATGATTGAATCAAATCTTATATAGGCAGGGATTAGTAAAATAAGCATAGATACATTGATCAGTAATTCATGTAAAGGTAATTCGGGAAGATATACTAAAAATAAAATAAGGCTTCCCAGCAACCAGGGAACAAATATTTGGTTTTTGATAAATCTTGCCCTGTTTTTGCTGTTGATAAGATAGAACGAATTGGCTGAAGTTATGATAGAGAAAACGGAAAAATAGCCAATGATGAGCAAGCCAATGATAGAGAGCGCGACTAGTAAAATTTTAATTTCCATACCTAAAAATAACCAGTCTGCTAGCAAATTAGAGCCATATAATAAGAAAATAGTCCCGATAGCAAAAGAACCTAATATCCGATTGATAAAATGCAAAGCAACCCAAAGACAAAATAATTTTAAAATACTATCTGTATTAGCAAGTTTATGGTATAACATAATGAAAACGAAAGCTAAAAAAATAGAAACCAAAGGCCCGGCTGCAAATACCGTTAAAGCAGAATCGGAATACCAAAATTTAGAATTATCTGGAGTAAGAAATTCAATTCCTTTATACAATAAATTCACCCGAATAAAGTATTGGCCAGCAATAAAAGCAGTAATAAACTGATAAACAAAATATACAAACAAAAATGCAAGTACATAAATTACAGTGGAATCCAATGCTATTAAACGGAAAATTCTTTTTTTTTCGCTTTCTTTTAATTGTATCATTGAGATTTAATAAAATTTAGTAGTTGTTGTTCCATTTTTTTGTTGGGTGTATTTTTGTATCCGTATATAATTGACAGTAACCCCATTTTAATTTTAGTGCAAATAAATTTATTTTCACTGATAGATAAGAATAATTAAAATTATTTTTTACTATAAAAAAGATATTGCCCTATAATGATGAAGGTTACAGTAGCTATTGTACTTAAAATGACCCTTGCAAAAGTGTAAAAAAATTCGTGAAAACTAAAAACTTCGAGGTAAAAAAACACAAGATGATGTAAGAGGACCAATATCACTGTATATTTCAAAAACCAATTGATACCTAAATCTTTAATGCCAGGAGTAATTCCGACTTCATAGTCCTTAGTAGAAAAGACCATCCTTAGTACGCCAGGACGACAAAATGCCATAAAAACACTGCCCGCTGTGTGCATGCCCATAGTATCTGAGAACAAATCCACACCAAAGCCCAGGGCAAAAGCAGTAAGCAACAACAACCATTGAGGTGTTTCGAATGGAATCAGCAAAATAAATAAGACATAAAGATATGGATTGATATACCCATTGATATGCATATTATCAAAGACCAACACTTGCAAAAGTATCAACAAAAAGAAGCGGATAATATTCTTTAAATAGAGATTATTCATGTTGAGATTCTTTAAGTTTCAACTGTTCGTCCTTAAACATGTTTTTAACAACATAAACATAATCCAATTTGTTGAAATCGGTAGAATAATTGATTTTGATTTTATAAAAATTGTCGCCGGGAGTTAGTTTGTATTCTGCAATGGTTCCTATCATAATTCCCTCCGGAAAATCAAGTGAGAAACCACTGGTAATAACAGTATCGCCGGTTAGAATGCGAATGTGTGAAGGAATATCGGTAAGCATACCTTTTTTATAACTTCCACCTTCCCAGGTTACGGAACCTGTTGCATTGTTGTTTTTTAGCTTCGCGCTGATTTTAGTTTCGGCATGAAGTAACGACATAACTGAGCTAAAGTTTCCCGACACTCCATTTACAATCCCTACGATACCTGTGGAGTTTACCACCGCCATGTTGTTCCGAATACCTTGGTTGTATCCTTTGTTGAGCATCAGATAATTGTTTCGTTTACCTGTTGAGTTGCTGATAACTTTGGCGTCGATGTATTCGAACTGTTGTTTATACAAGGTGTCATGCACCATTATTTCACTGGAAGTAAATTTAACATAGGAATTTTCGATTTTAGCCCTCAGTTTTGCATTTTCTTCTGCCAATATCCGGTTGTTTTGTTTAAGGTAGAAGTAGTCGAATACATCGTTATAGGTTTGGTAAACATTGCCGGTTAGTTGATTGGCAGTATTCAGCATCCGTGCTCCGTGATAATAACTATTATTAGCTATCATTATAAAAGCAATTATTTCAAGCAGTGCAAATAAAAAGAAAAAATAGTATTTTATCAGAAACGCAAAAAGTTGTCTCATTTATTTTTGGTTATGAATCAATTCTTGGTGGCAAAGTTAATAAAATACGAATTAGGAATTACGAATCAGAGATTAAAATACTTTGATATTGTCACGATTTGATAATTGTGATGATTTTGAGAATCTCACTTTATTAAAGTTGAGCGAACTAAAGCATTTTGTAATTTAAAATCAGACGTCACTTTATTCTGAAATGAAAAACGTAATGCAGAATGATGCGATAATTTAACAACCTAATAACCTGATTACTTTAAGTATTCCAAGTGCTCTAAGTACTCAAGGCACTTATTTAATCAGGAACGTAAATTTATCGAAATTTTTCAAAGCAATACCTGTGCCGCGTGCCACAGCCCTTAATGGATCTTCGGCAACATGAACGGTAAGTTTTGTTTTTTGAGCAATTCGTTTATCAAGACCTCTGAGCATAGAGCCTCCGCCAGCCAGATAAATTCCTGTACAGTAAATGTCTGCACACAATTCTGGTGGAGTCATTTCCAAAGCATTTAAGATGGCAGCTTCAATTTTAGAAATCGATTTGTCAAGGCAATGTGCAATTTCGGTATAATTTACATAAACCTCTCTCGGAGTACCGGTTAACATATCTCTACCCTGAACGGCAAAATCTTCTGGTGGATTGTCCAATTCGGGTATGGCTGATCCAACTTCAATTTTAATTCTTTCGGCAGTACGTTCTCCAATGACGACATTATGCTGCTTGCGCAAGTATTCTTCAATATCCTGATTAAAATCATCGCCTGCAATGCGGATAGATTTATTACATACAATTCCACCTAAGGCAATAACCGCAATTTCGCTGGTCCCACCTCCGATATCAATAACCATATTGCCATTGGGCTCCAATACATCAATTCCAATCCCAATAGCTGCTGCCATTGGTTCATGAATTAATTTTACCTCCTTGGCTCCTGCTTGTTCGGCAGAATCTCTTACAGCTCTTTCTTCAACTTCAGTAATACCTGAAGGAATACAAATTACCATTTTTAAGGCAGGTGGAAACAAAGGCTTTTTAGGGCTAATCATTTTAATCATTTCCCTGATCATGTATTCAGCTGATTGAAAATCAGCAATAACACCATCTCTCAGAGGGCGGATGGTTTTGATATTTTCGTGAGTTTTCCCGTGCATCAGCATGGCTTTTTTACCAACGGCAATAATTTTACCGGTAGTACGATCTATTGCTACGATAGAAGGTTCGTCCACAACTACTTTGTCGTTGTGTATTATAATAGTGTTGGCTGTTCCTAAGTCAATTGCTATTT
>CAZCBG010000015.1:0-31077 GCA_964496885.1 uncultured Bacteroides sp.
CGGCTGTGTCGGCCTCAACTAATGTAACTATTACAGCATTGCCAGAGGCAAGTATTAGCTTTAGTGAATCGCCTATATGTACTTCAGCTTCAGTACAAACTGTTTCATTTACCGGAACAACTGGCGGAACCTATACTTCCACCTCAGGACTGAGCCTCAATACTTCTACGGGAGAAATTACCCCGGCATCAAGTTCAGCTGGCACTTATACAGTTACCTATACCATTGCAGCAGCCGGTGGATGTGATGCTGTAACTGCCACAACAAATGTAACTATCACAACCTTGCCAACAGCAACTATCAGTTACATCGGATCTCCATTCTGTACTTCAGTTTCATCGCATAGCGTTAGCTTTTCAGGAACAAGCGGAGGAACCTATACTTCTACTTCCGGATTGAGCCTCAATACTTCTACCGGAGAAATTAGCCCGGCTTCAAGTACAGCTGGCACTTATACAGTAACCTATACCATAGCTTCAGCCGGAGGATGTTCTACAGTAACTGCAACAACAAACGTTACTATCACAACCTTACCAACAGCAACCATCAGCTACAGTGGCTCACCTTGGTGTACTTCGGTGGGGGCTCCTTCCATTGCATTTCCGGGAACTGTCGGCGGAACGAATGCTCCTAACTATTACCCAGGAGGAAATAAGCCTGTTACAATTACAGGAACACATGGAGGCGTCTTTACTTCAGCCCCAGTTGGCCTTAGCATAGATGCTTACGGAGCAATCACTCCTGCATCAAGTGCTGGTGGAACTTATACGGTTACTTACACAATAGCAGCATCAGGTGGATGTGCAACCGTAACAGCAACAACAAACGTTACCATCACAACTTTGCCAACCGCTGCTATAAGCTACATCGGTTCACCATTCTGTAGTTCTGTTTCATCGCATAGCGTTAGCTTTTCAGGAACAACAGGCGGAACCTATACTTCCACATCAGGACTGAGCCTCAATACTTCCACAGGAGAAATTACTCCAGCTTCAAGTAATGCTGGAACCTATACAGTAACTTATACAATAGCAGCAGCTGGCGGATGTGCAGCTGTAAATGCAACAGCAGGTTTAAGTATCAGTTCTTTGCCAACTGCAACTATCAGCTACAGCGGATCACCTATGTGTACTTCAGCCTCAGCACAAACAGTTTCAATAACCGGAACTACAGGCGGAACTTTTACTTCCACCTCAGGATTGAGCCTCAATACTTCTACAGGAGAAATTACACCCACTACTAGTACTGCTGGCACCTATACAGTAACATATACCATTGCAGCAGCCAGTGGATGTGATGCCGTAACTGCCACCACTACAGTAACAATTACTGCATTACCTAATGCAACTATCAGCTACAGCGGATCACCAATGTGTACTTCAACTTCATTACAAAGTGTTTCATTTGCAGGAACAACGGAAGGTGTTTATACTTCCACTTCCGGACTGAGCCTCAATTCATCAACTGGAGCAATTACACCTTCAACTAGTACTGCTGGAACCTATACGGTAACTTATACCATTGCTGCAAGTGGCGGGTGTATAGCAGTAAATGCAACAGCAGATGTAAGTATCACAACTTTGCCAACGGCTAACATTAGCTACAATGGATCACCTATGTGTACTTCAGCCTCAGCACAAACGGTTTCTTTTACCGGAACAACTGGCGGAACCTATACTTCCACCTCAGGACTGAGTTTAAATACTTCTACCGGATTAATTACGCCGGCATCAAGTACAGCGGGTACATATACAGTTACCTACACCATTGCTTCAGCTGGCGGATGTTCGGCTGTAACAGCTTTTGTTTCAGTTAGTATAGTAGACTTACCTTCTCAACCAATTGTAAGCGTAATTCAACCCAGTTGTGCAACACCTACTGCAACAGTCAGCGTTACTTCATCTTTAACCGGACTGCATTTTAGCAAAAATGCAGTTGATTATAGCAATACATCCGGCGTTTTCAGTGGTTTAACTGCACCCGGTGCATACAGCATTACTGCCAGAAACGATAACGGATGTGTTTCACAGGCCGCAACAGGGTCGATTAATAATCAGCCTATTACACCACCTGCACCTACAGCTAATGCAGCTTCAGCTATTTCATCAACCGGCTTTACTGCGAATTGGTCATCTGTTAATCCACCAAACTGGGCTGCAGGATCAGGCGTGAGTTACTTTTTGGATGTTTCAACAAGCAATAGTTTTACCAGCTTTGTTACAGGATATAATAACCAGACAGCAGGTACAGGAACTGCATTGTCTGTAAGTGGTTTAACTGCAAATACAACCTATTATTACAGGATAAGATCACAGTATTATTCATTGTGCACCAGTGTAAATTCAAATGTAATTACCGTAACAACCTTAGGTCCACCAACCCTAACAACCACTGCAATGAGTTTAGTGTTAACTACTTCAGCCAGCAGTGGAGGCAATATCACCGCCGATGGAGGTTCAGCAGTAACCGCAAGAGGTGTTTGCTGGAGTACTTCTCCCACACCAACTACAGCATCTTCTACTTTAACAACCGATGGCAGCGGAACTGGAAGTTTTACTTCAGGTATGACCGGACTCCTTGCTTTTACAACTTATTATGTGAGGGCTTATGCAACCAATAGTATTGGAACTGCTTATGGCAATCAGCTAAGTTTTATGACTGCTTCAGGAAGTGGTACAATCGTTACTACGTTAGCAGATGTCGGAATAGGTAGTTTGAGGGATGCTCTCAATAATGTTGCAGATGGAGGCTTCGTTACTTTTGCTGATAATCTGAACGGTACTATTAATCTAGCTACCAGCCTTATCATTACTAAGAATTTTTTCTTTGACAACCATAACCTAGCGATAGGTACCATCCTTAGTGGAAGTGGTGCTTGCATCACTATCAATGCTGGAAAATCAATTACGCTGGTAACGGGAAGTAAATTAACTGTAACGGGAGCTGTTTTAAATAATGGAGGAAAAGGCATAGGAGGTCTGCTTATTAATTCGGGTGCTTCTTTTATTCATAATACCATCGATTTACAGGCAACTGTTAAAAGAGATTTGAATCCTGGCTGGCATTTATTTGGCTCACCGTTTAAGCAAAATACTGGATCCTCATTGGGTGCACTGATACCTGTTAGCGGCAATGTTCAAATGATTCCATATACCAATGGTGCCAACTGGGGAACAAGCGTTAGCTCGCCTTATTACTATTTCTTACCAACTGTGGGCTATGCTGTGAAACCAAGTGCTGCAGTTACTGCCACTTTAACTGGGAATTTGTATTACAGCCCTGTTGATTATACTATTGCATTGAATTACAATGGAACGGGAGCAACTCAGAGCTGGAACTTGGTGGCGAATCCTTATACTTCCTATATAAACTTTAATTTATTGGGAAAAACAAATTTGAACACCAGTTTGTATTTATGGGACAACAGCTTGTATCCTTTATATACACCGGTTACCAATGCTGCTTACTTCAGAACCTATAATTCCTGCAACAATGTGGGTGTTCCTGCAAATACGACCCCTTTTATTGCACCATTACAAGGCTTTTTTGTAAGAGGGATATATACAGCTCCAAAAATCAGCTTCTTACCTTCGGCCCGTGTACATAGTACGTCACCTTATTACAAAGAGCTGAGCAATACTGAAATCTTGGTGCGTTTGAAGACCGAAAGCGAACAAGGAATGGATGAATTGGTCATCTGTAAAAATCCTGCTGCAAAACTTGATTTTGAACAATTTGACTCAGAAAAACTCTTTGGTGGTATGCCCATTGAATTTTACTCTCAATCTTCCAGCGGTGAAAAACTGGTCATCAACACCATTAATTCAACAGAGACGATTATCCCATTGGGTATCAACGGAAGTGCTGGTGCCAAAGGCAGGATTACTGCTTTTGCATTGGAAAGCGGTGAACAGGTTTACTTGGAAGACAGGCTAAAAGCTAAAATCATCAGCCTTACCGAAAACACAACCTATGATTTTGAATTCCCCGGCGACCAGGTTGTTGGTAGATTCTTCATCCGTTTTGGTGCTATCAATACTTCTTTGACGACTTCTGATGTAAAAGTGTTTGTAAACGAAAATCAACTCAATGTAATGGCCCAAACCGGTGAAGAAATACAAGGTGTTGAGGTGTTTACCGTTAGCGGAGCCCGCGTTTTTAAAACTGAAATTGGCAAAACCAATGTGTTTACCACTGACCTACAACTAGCACCGGCTATGTATCTGGTGAGGGTGAAAACTTCTTTGGCTACACAGAATGTGAAAATTAGGCTATAGGGTATTAGACTATAGGCTTTTAGGTAAAAAAAAGTAAATAGCATTAATATTGTTTGTAAATTATAAGAGGCTGTCTTAAAAGGGCAGCCTCTTCTTTATACAGCAAAGAATTTGTCATTATTTGTTGTTTTATTTTGTGCAATTGCAAGATTTTACGAATGTATTAATCAATCTATTCTTCCGGTTTTATAAATGAAAATAAATATTTCGTTGCTAACATAAGTTGTTTATTGCTCCGTAGGAGCTTACTGCTAATAGGAAAAAGGCAAATTTAATTTTTTAAGCACCATAGGTGCGTCCTGTTAAACCCAATGCAAATTAATTTTGATTTACAGGACGTTGCTCCGCAGCTTAATGAATGATTCTGTTATTCGTTTCTATTAAAGGAGCAGCCCTAAGGGCTTATCATTGCTTTTATTTTTTCATCTTCTTGTTTTTTTAATAATTAATTAATGCGGTATAGCATAGAACTTAGCTAAAAATCAGTAAATTGAATTATTAATAGATTCTAATTAATAAAAAAAACTGTATCGTTCGTGATACAGTTTTTATAAAAACCTTAATTTCAAAAATAATGGGCAAAAAAAAGCAGGAATAAATCCTGCTTTTTTTTTAGTATCTGCTGCTAGATCTTGAGCGATCTCCGCCACGATCTCCGCCTCTGTCGTTACCACCACCACGGTTGTAACCGCCGCCGCCGCCGCCACGGTTGAAGCCACCACCACCACCACCGCGGTTGCCGTTTGCTTCTTTAGGTTTAGCTTTGTTAACAGTTAAGTTTTTACCATCAAGTTCAGCATTGTTCAATTGATCAATTGCTTCCTGACCTTCAGCATCGTTTGCCATTTCAACAAATGCAAATCCTCTTGATTTACCGGTTGTATGGTCAATAATAACTTTGGCTGAATTAACTGCTCCGTACTCTTCGAAGATTTCTTTTAAATCTTCGTCTTGAATCTTATAGCTAAGATTCGCTACATAAATGTTCATAAAATGAATATAATTAAAAATAAATGAAAGGGGAATAGTGTAGCGAATTAAAGGATTGAATAAATCGTAAAATAAATAAGCATTTTCTCTGCTATACTAAAACCTGTTTTAAAACTGATGCAAAGGTAATACTTTAATTGGCTGCTATTACATTTTAATAAAATTAAATATTCTTGAGCCTTAATAATGATTTGTTTATAAATAGGTGGATATAAAAACTGTGTTTTTAATCTTTTTGTCTCAATTAATGAGATGCAACAGCAATACTGGCAATATTAATACTTACACCTTCTATGGTGTTCAAGAGATTGGCACAGGCTTCTATGGTGGCTCCTGTCGTGATTACATCGTCCACCAATAATAAATGTTTATATTTAAGATGATCTGCGTTTTGTAAGCTAAAAATCTCTTTCACGTTTTCCCATCTTTTAAAACGTGTTTTCCGGGTTTGGGTTTCCGATGCAAAGGTTCTGATCAGCGAATGAGTGTCAACGCTTACATTCATGCTGTATGATAATCCCAACGCAAAAACTTCGCTTTGGTTAAAACCTCTTTTTTTTTCTTTTTTAGGATGCAAAGGGACAGGAATGATTACGTTCGTTTGAACAAAATCAGGTGATTTTAAAAGCTCTTTTCCATAGATTTCTCCAATAAAAACGCCTATTTCTTTTTTGCCTTTGTATTTTAACTGATGTACCAGATGCTGTACTTTTCCCGATTTGGTGAAGAAATAAAAAGCAGCTGCAGTATGGATTCTGCATCTTCCCCAGAATATCTGACTAATTGGGTTGTCCGTTTCAAGATGGTAATTGGTTTTAGGAAGATGAAACAAGCAAGAGGTACAGATTAATTCTTCGTTTTTAAACAGATTATTGCCACAAGCCATGCAATTCTTGGGATAGATCAATGAAAAAAAATCCTGAAAAACTGTCATTTCGAATAAAATTAAGTTTTATTTTTTAATACCATTTTAAGAATTAATTTTGCAGTAAATTTAATCATAAAACATAATAAATCCCTCTTTTTATAGTTAATATTAAAAAATAAAAAATGTCAGAAAACAATCAGCAAGAAAAGAAATATAAAAGAATAATAGCCTTTTTGTTATTCGTAATACTGCTTTTAATAATTGGTCTTATCTTTGAAAAGAGTAAAATTCAAACGATTTTTCTGGAGAAAAATGCTACTGTAGCTCATAATTCCGAACTGCAATCAGAATTAGATTCATTGTTAAATGAACATACAAAAATAAAAACTGAATATGGTGAGCTTTCAGGACAACTTGCTGAAAAAGATAGCCTTATTCTTGCCAATGCTGGTGAAATTCAAAAATTAATAGCCATGCAGGGCGATTACAGACGAACCAAAAAGAAATTAGAACTCTTAAGGAATATTGCCCAGGGATATGTTTCGCAGTTGGATTCCTTATATAAAGTTAACCAAGCTTTAACCGACGAAAATTTTAAAATCAAAAAAGATTTTAGCAAAGAGCGACAAATCAATACTGAATTATCCAAAGACAAGCAAGCGTTGAACGAGAAAGTTAGCTTGGCTTCAATGTTAAAAGCATACAATATCAAAGCTTCAACAGTAAAATTACGTTCAGGTGGTAGCAAAGAAGTGGAAACAGATAAAGCAAAAAAAATCGGGCGCGTAAATATTTGTTTTACAATCAGCGAAAACAAAATTGCCTCTACGGGTTCAAAAACAGTCTATGTCAGGATAGCCCGTCCCGATAATGTCATCGTATGTGAGGGTAAAGAAGATATTTACACCTTTGAATACCAGGGTCAAAAAATACAGTATTCGATGAAAAAGGAAATCAATTATGATAACAAAGCCCAGGAAATATGTTTATCGTGGACCAAAAAAGATGATAAAACACCTGCCATGATTGGTAAATACAATGTAGCACTTTTTGTAGATGGTTACGAAATTGGTCAATCTCAATTTGAATTAAAATAAACGAAATGAATCTAGCAAATACAAAAAAAACCGATAATTCTATTGTCGGTTTTTTTGTATTGATTAATAGACAGACTTTATATTTACTTAAGGAGAATTGCATTGTAAATTAAATACAAACCACAGATAAAGAGGAGGATGCCTACAATATGATTGATCAATTTCAGGACTTTGGCATTCAAATAGATCTTGATTCTGAAAGCGATGAAACATTTAAGCAAGTCAGTTAAAAAAACTGTGAACAAAGCAGCCCCGAAAAAAGTAAAGAAGGAACGTAAATCGTTACTTTCGGCAGTGCCTAAATTTAAAGTTACAACACTCACCCAAAACAGCCAGACGGAAGGGTTGGCCATATTTAAAAAATAACCCTTTAATACAAAAGTAAAGGCACCTGTCTTTTTAACATTTAATACACCATCTACAGCTATTTTCATTCTGTGCCGAAAAGTATATATCCCGAATGCAATCAGCATTAAGCCTCCTATAATCCCAACCCAGAATTGATTTTTAGGGTTGTTGAAAATTTGAGAAATGCCGATGTAAGAAAGAAAGATTAATGAGAAATCGCTAAAAAATATGCCTATTGCAAGAAACATACCTGATTTAAATCCTCTGTGAATACTGGTTTGCACCAATGAGAAGAATGCAGGTCCTAATAAGCCAGCCAGTGTTAATCCAAGTAATAAACCTTTTAATATTGTATGAAGCATTTAATATATTTTATTGTCTGATCGCTATTTACTTGATTTGAGCTGGTTCAGGTAATCTGACCAGTCGTTTAATTTTTCGTTTTTCAACACTCTGGGAAATTTATTCTGCCCACCCTCTTTGCCATGAATTTTCATCCAATCATAAAAAGTATGCGCTGGAAGTACTTCTGCAAATACTTCTTTGATGGCTGCAATTCTTTCTACACGGTAGTCGTCGTTTAATTTTTTAAGGTATTGATCAATTTTTTCTTTTGCAGTTGTTTCATCAATGATATCGTCGGTTCCGATATACCACTTATGGGCAAACATGCCATCGTGTTTTATACCGGCAACAGTAAACTCTTTGATTTCAATATTAAATTCATCACCCAGCATTTTGATGGCCATGTTCATGTTTTCCTGAGAAAGATGCTCACCACAGATATTTAAAAAATGTTTGGTCCTCCCAGTAATTACAATTTCGCTTAATTTTTTATTGGTAAATTTAATAGTATCACCTATTAAATATCTCCAGGCACCTGCAGCAGAAGATATTAACAAAGCATATTCTTTGTTTTCCTCCACTTCGCCGATCGTAAGTGTTTTAGGATTCAAGGAAATATTACCTTCATCATCAAAGTTTTCCTCATGAAAGGGAACAAATTCAAAAAATAAGCCATTATCGAGTACCAACTGCATGGCGTGGGTGTTAGGATGGCTCTGATAGGCTAAAAACCCCTCTGAGGCCAGATAAGTTTCCATATATGTAATAGGTCGGGCCAGTAATTTTTCAAAGCCTTTTTTGTAAGGTTCAAAAGAAACACCTCCATGGACATAAATAGACAAATTAGGCCAGATATCGTGAATGGTTTCTACTTTGTAATAGGTAGTGATTTTTTCCATCAGTATCTGCAACCAAGCTGGTACACCTACAATAACACCAATGTCCCAGTCTCTTGCATTTTTAACAATTTCTTCGAGTTTAGTAGTCCAATCCCTTTCTTTTGAAATTCTTTTGCCGGGTTTATAGAAATGTTCAAACCAGAAAGGAATATTACCGGCAGTAATACCCGACAAATCACCTTCGTAGTAGGTTCCATTGTATTGTAAATGGGTGCTTCCACCCAACATTAGTATGCCTTTCTGGTAAAATTCGTTAGGGAAATCATATTTAGCCAATGATATCAATTGGCGTATGCTCGTCTTTTTTATGGCTCTGAGCATATCGTTGGTGACCGGAATGTATTTACTGGACGATTCAGAAGTTCCTGAACTGAGGGCAAAATATTTAACTTTACCGGGCCAGCATACATAAGCTTCACCGTTGAGGCTGCGGTACCACCACTTACTAAAAATAGAATTGTAATTATGTACAGGTACTTTTTCTTTAAAGGCAGTAATAATATCTTTTTCTTTGAGGATATCTATAAATTGATAATGTTCGCCAAATGTTGTATAATAGGCTTTTTTTAAGAGTTTCTTTAATTCTTTGCGCTGAGCTTTCGCAGCATTGATGCCTTTTTTGCTGTCAACAGGAATTTTACTTCTTAATTCAATTGCTCTTTTGATGATAGAACCTAAAATTGGCATATAGCTGTTTTTTAAAAGCGTAAAATTAAGAAAATTTATTTAGATTCGATTCTTTCGTTTGAGTATTTCATATTTTTGTATTTTTATAGTCTTAAAAATGCTTAAAATGAAGCTTCAGGCTAAAATAATTTTTAAAATAATTTTCTCTGGTTTTACTGCTGTCCTCTATTTGGCGGGTATTTATCTGCTTTTTTCAACAATTACGGATTTCAAACCACAAAAAATTGAAAATATTGCATTAGAGGCGAAGCTTTCATACCCTTCGGTGATTACCGAAGATATAAGTATTTTAAGCTGGAACATCGGGCATGCTGGTTTAAGTAAAGAAATGGACAATTATGAAGAGGGAGGCTATAAACATAAACCTAGTATTGATATCTATCAAAAAACTTTAAATGCTATACTCAACAAACTCTCAGATTTTTCTTATGTTGATTTTATGTTGTTGCAGGAAGTGGATATTTTTTCAAACCGAACATTTTATTTAAATCAAAAAGCTTTCATCTCTGATTTTTTGCCTGATTTTTCATATGCTTTTGCCCTAGATGAAAACATTCAGTTCAACTGCCTTCCATTTTTTGCTCCATTGGGTAGGGTAAAATCCGGATTACAAACACTTTGCAAATACAATCCAATCGAAATACAAAGATATGGCTTTACAACTAATTTCAATTGGCCTGAAAAATTGTTTTTACAGCATCCTTGCTTTTTGATTACAAAATATGTTTTAGCTGATGGGAAACTATTAGTTATGATAAATATCCGGCATTCAAGGTTTGATATCAATTCTCAACTCAACAAAGAATTGGAGGAATTGAAATTATTTGTCTGCAACGAATACAATAAAGGAAATTATGTTGTTGTGGGTGGAGATTGGAATATGAATCCTCCAGGGTTTAAAAATATATTATCGTATAACAAAAGCAAAGAATATAAACTTAAGCATGAAATAGCTGATCAATTCATGCCGTTGGGCTGGCAATGGACTTATGATATTGAAATGCCCAGTAAAAGGAAGCTAAATGCTCCTTACAATCTTCAAACCGCACTCACAACACTCACTGATTTTTTTCTGCTTTCACCCAATATCGAAAACCTCGGCATACGAAATATCGATCTGGATTTTGAATATTCGGCTCATAATCCGGTGTTGATTAATATAAAATTGAAATAAAAAAAGCGAGTTGAATCAATCAGCTCGCTTTTTTAAATTATATTAGTATGGATTATACCAATTTTTTAGCTTCGGCAATAGCTTTATCGTAATCGGGATGTTCAGTATTTTCTTTTACATATTCTACGTAAGTTACGATCCCTTTTTTATCAACGATGACAATACCACGGTTGAGCAAACGGAGTTCTTCGATAAGGAAGCCGTAATTCAAACCAAAATCAGTATCTTTATGATCGGATAAGGTAATTACCTTGTCAATACCTTCAGCAGCACAAAAGCGGCCCAATGCAAAGGGTAAATCGCAAGAGATGGTTAAAATAACGATGTCACCCAAATTGGCAGCTTCTACATTGAATTTGCGTGTTTGTGCAGCACATACGCCAGTGTCAACTGAAGGAACCAATGAAAGAATTCTTACTTTTCCATCATAATCACTTAATTTAACTGGTTTCAATCCTTCGCCGATTACTGTAAAATCATAAGCTGTATCGCCTGCTTTTACCATGTTACCAAGCAAAGTCAGTGGATTGCCCATGAATGTTGTGATACCTGTATTTCTTGTCATATTTTTAAGGATTAAGCACCTAACATTAATCTGTTGAAAGCAGTAACTTTTAAGTCTTTATCAATTTCTTTGATATGCTGTTCAACACTTTTTTTACCTTCTTTGATAAAATCCTGATTTAACAAAGTGCTGTCTTTGAAAAATTTATTTAATTTCCCTTGAGCAATTTGTTCAACCATCGATTCTGGTTTGCCTTCCTGACGGATAAGATCTCTGTAGATTTCAAGTTCTTTTTCAATAGTTTCAGCTGAAACTAAATCTTTGTCGATAGCAACCGGAGCCATTGAAGCAATCTGCATGGCAATGTCTTTACCCAAAGTTTCGTCACAAGCTTTGTTGAATCCAACAATGGTAGCTAATCGTGAACCCTGGTGATTGTATGCAAAATTCATTGGACCTTCGATGAAGTTATAATGAGCCAATTCAACTTTTTCGCCGGTTTTGCCGGTTTGTTCAATCAATAAATCAGCAATTGTAGTTCCATTGATATGCAAGCCTTTTAAATCTTCTTCCGATTTTGGCATTTTTTCAATAGCCAAATCCAATACAGATTTACAAAAGTTAACGAATAAATCAGTTTTAGCTACAAAATCAGTTTCGCAATTGATCATGATACAAGCGGCAAAGCTTTTGTTTTCGTTCGTTTTAGCGATAACAACGCCTTCGTTTGCATCTCTGTCGGCTCTTTTACTTGCTAATTTCTGTCCTTTTTTTCTAAGGAAATCAATTGCTTTGTCAAAATCACCATCATTTTCAACAAGCGCGTTTTTGCAATCCATCATGCCGGCACCCGTCATTTGTCTTAGTTTGTTTACTTCTGCTGCAGTAATAGCCATTTTATAATGAGTTATAAAAGTTTTAAAATTTATTTAGTTGTTGGTTTTTTCTTTAAAGTTGTTGGTTTTGCAATTGGTTTGCGTGGTCTTTTGGTTGGATCACTGCCCATGGTTGCACCTTCTTCTTCTTTCATCTTTTTTGCAAGATTTCTTTTTGCTTCAGCAGCACTTTCGTCTTCGTCGATATCTGCCAAAGAACGTATGGTAGTTACATCAAAAGAATCCTCTGTAGATGCATCATCAGCATCGTCAGTAGCTTTTTTGTCTTTATCGAATTTTCTTTCGTTCAAACCTTCTTCGATGGCATTCACGATAGCTTCAAGGATTACATTGATTGATTTTGAAGCATCATCATTTGAAGGGATAGGGAAGTCAATTAAATCAGGATTTGTATTGGTATCTACCATTGCAAAAGTTGGGATGTTTAATCTTTTGGCTTCAGAAACAGCAATGTGTTCTTTATTGATATCGATAATAAAAAGTGCCGATGGCAAACGGTTCAAATCAGAAATACTCCCTAAGTTTTTTTCTAATTTAGCTCTTTCGCGGCTGATCTGTAATCTTTCTCTTTTTGAAATATCAGTAAAAGATTTATCTGTCATCAAACGGTCGATAGACGACATTTTCTTAACTGCTTTACGGATAGTAGCAAAATTGGTTAACATACCTCCTGGCCAACGTTCAGTTACGTAAGGCATATTTACTCTTTTTACTTGTTCGGCAACGATTTCTTTTGCTTGTTTTTTGGTTGCAACAAAAAGTATTTTTTTACCTGATTTTGCTATTTGCTTTAATGCATTAGCAGCTTCATCAACTTTAGCTACGGTTTTATGTAAATCGATGATGTGGATTCCATTGCGTTCCATAAAAATATAGGGTGCCATTTTAGGATTCCATTTTCTTTTCAGGTGACCAAAATGTACACCTGCATCTAATAACTGGTCGAAATTTGTTCTTGACATTTAATTAATTTTTTTATTGTTTACATTCATGAAAGACAATTATCAAGTAGTCCTTTTAAAGGGAGTCTTGATAATTTAGATACTAAACGGTTCTATACAAGTCTTAACGTTTACTGAATTGGAATTTTTTACGGGCTTTTTTCTGGCCTGGTTTTTTACGTTCAACCATTCTTGGATCTCTTTTCATTAATCCTTTAGCTTTCAGAGGTGGACGGTTTTCAGCATCAACAACGCATAAAGCACGGGAAATGGCTAAACGGATGGCTTCAGCCTGACCTGTAATACCACCACCATCAAGATTAGCTTTGATGTCAAAACTTCCTTGATTTCCTAAAACTTCAAATGGTTGGGTTACGATATATTGTAAGGTACCTGTATTGAAATATTCTTTATAATCTCTATCGTTGATAGTAATGATACCACTCCCAGCTTTCATATAAATACGAGCAACAGCAGTTTTCCTTCTTCCGATTGTATTGATAATTTCCATCTTACTTTAATGTATTTAATTTGGTTACTGTTGGATTTTGAGCTTGATGAGGATGTTCTGCTCCTGCATAAACATGTAAATTTCTGAAAAGAGCACTACCCAATGTATTTTTAGGTAACATGCCTTTTACGGCTTTTTCGATTACCGATATTGGCTTACGGGCAAGTAATTCTTTAGGAGATGCAAATCTCTGACCACCAGGATATCCGGTATGGCGTACATAAACCTTATCGGTCATTTTGTTGCCGGTCAATTTGATTTTTTCTGCATTCACGATTACTACATTATCACCACAGTCAACATGAGGTGTAAAGCTGGGCTTGTTTTTGCCTCTTAAAACATTGGCAACTTTTGATGCCAGGCGTCCCAAAACTTCATTTTCAGCATCTATCAGAATCCATTCTTTTATTACGGTTTCCTTGTTTGCTGACACTGTTTTATAACTTAATGTGTCCATTTGTTTGATTAAAGATTTCTTTTTCGCTTATATACCTTTTTTTAAAAAGGGAGTGCAAAATTAGTATTTATTTTTTATATAACAAAATTTACCAACATATATTTGTTGATAATTTTAAATTTAGCTTAAAAACAGCTGTAGTGCAAAGCAAAGAATTGTTTTTATTTCTTTTTTCTTGTCAAATCCAGCAAGCCGTTAATGATTGTTAATGGATGAGCTGGATTCCCAGGTATATAAAGATCTACAAAATGTTTCTCAAGAAAACTCCGGTCAATAGCTGGGCTGTCGGCAAAAATCCCACCACTGATAGCATCTGTTCCTACGAGTACAATAATTTTTGGTTCGGGAATGGCATCATAACAAATCTGAACTGCCTCAGCCATATTTTGGGTAATTGGCCCTGTAATTACAATACCATCAGCATGTCGTGGAGAAGCTACAAACTCAATACCGAAACGCCCCATGTCAAATTGCACATTATTGGCTGCATTGAGTTCCCATTCGCAACTATTATCCCCACCGGCACAGACTTGTCTGAGCTTTAAAGACTTTCCGAAAATGCTGTGAATTTCTTTACGGACGGTCTCTGGATTTATGTTGATGGTTGTGTCTTCTCCTTCCTTCACTATCAATCCATCTCTTTCATTGCAAGCGATTTTATAATCTGAAGTAAATTTAATTTTTTCAGGAAATTGCAGAGCACACTCACCGCAAAAGCTACATTTACCCAAATCTATTGTTACAGGATTGGCTGTTATTGCTAGCATTGGACATAATTCCACCAAATGTACTTCATCCACCTTTTCATTACTAATAACAGGTCTACCCCTGAATATGCCGGGAAGTTTTGCGCATGTTACATCAGGTATAAATTGTTTGCCCTGATGGTATATTATTTTTAGATTATCAAGCATAATTTTTTCTTCTGTATATTATAAATCATGTCCGCTGTATGACAAATTAAAACTCTTGTTGCAAATCGGGAAATCCGATATTTCATTATTTCTCACTGCCATCGCCAACGCCATCCAGTTATGAAACGAAGGATCTTTGATTTTATAGAGTATTAATTCACCCTTGCTATCTGTAATTGCACTATGGCAAATTTCACCCCGCCAGCCTTCAACCAATGAAATTGTAAAAGCATCGGGTTGAGGTGTGTTTAAGGGTATCTTATTTTCAACGTATTCAGGAAGATGTTCGATCAACTTCCTAAGGTATTGTATCGATTGTTGTACTTCCGATTTGCGGATTTGTACACGGGAATATACATCACCATGGTGTTTGATGATAGCTTGATGTTCAAGCTCAGCATAATTTAAAGTAGGATGAGAAGTTCGGACATCCCTCACAAGTCCGCTCATACGTGCCGACATCCCAACAGTACCAATAGATAACACATCCTCATAAGATACATCTCCTGTTCTTTCGAAACGGGAAGAAGCACTGGGCAATTTAAAGAGTTGTGCACACATTTCATTAAAATCGGGTTCAAATGAATTCAATATTGATTTTAGTCGATCGGCTAAAACCTGAGTAAAGTGAAATTGATTGCGTCCTGGTCTTATCAGGCCTTTTGACAAACGATTGCCACCCCATTCCTGCATAAAATTAATAATAGGTGTTCGCAGCCTTCCGAAAACTGCGTTCCCTAATTGATAGGCCACATCTGCACAAACGGCACTTAAGTCACCGGTATGGATAGCAATTCTTTCCAGTTCCAGTGCCAGCGTTCGGCCAAATTCAATATCTGCAGAGGCTTTGAAACCGCATAAACTTTCCCACAATTGCGAAAAGGCAGTTGTGTGCCCCACAACGGTATCACCTGCTATATTTTCGGCCAATAAACATCTTTGCAGAATTTTTTTCTTTTCGAGGAATAATTGCTCTATTCCTCGGTGTTGGTAGCCCAGTTGTATTTCTAGATGTAAAATTTGTTCGCCGTTGCAGATAAACCTGAAATGTCCGGGTTCAATTACACCGGCATGTATAGGACCTACGCCAACTTCGTGTAATTCTTCACTTTCGATACTGTAAAATGGATAATTGGCAATGGTATCAGTTTGATCAAATCGGTTTGAGGGATATCTCAGCGGTTTTAACCAGGGATGTTCGCTATAAGGAATGCCAAAGTTTTCATGAATTTCCCTTTCGAATTTTTCGAAACACAAATGAACGGATGTAAAAGAAAGCAAACATGCTGATGCTTCTACAATACAGGACGAGACATAAATTTCGTGTTTTTCGTCATCGGCAATGCAGCAAATCAGTTTTATTTGATAATCAGTCTTATATCCGAAATATGTAACGCAATGTCTTTCCGGATGCTCGGTGATGAATCCGGTGTTCAATTCAAAAAAAGAGCTGTAACTAATTTCCGGAATTTTCTCAAGCGCTATGGTTTGATTGTTTATTATTGTGGTATACTTCATGGTTGCTTAAATTGGAAGTTGCATTACACTTTCTTTAATTAATTGAACAAACGCTATCGGTGGGTTTAATCCTAAATAAACCGCTCCGGCCAATAGAATAAACTGAGTTGCAGATTCCCATGGACTGATTTTTGTTACTGTTTTTTCGTCAAAGTCAATAGCAGGAATAAAAAGTATTTTTAAGATGTTTTTCCCAAAAGCCCATATTATCATGGTAAGTAATAATAACACTGTTATAAGTAAAATGATTTGATTGGCCTCGAACATAGCTTTAAAAATCAGAAACTCGCTCACAAACAAGCCTGATGGAGGCATAGCAACTGCACTAATAAATCCTAGTAATAAAACCATGGCTCCGGTAGTATTGTATTTGAAATAATTACCGATTCTGTAAATGTTTTTTGTTTGAAATACTTTGTACAACTGATTATACTGAAAGAAAAGACTGGATTTCACAAATGCATGCAACACAATGTGAAGAATGGCAGCATAATAACCGATGCCTCCTGCAGTAAGGCCAAGCATGACCAATCCTGTATGTTCGATGCTGGAATAAGCAAACATTCGTTTGATATTCTTTACTTTTACCATATATACCGTAGCAACAAATATGGATAAAAAAGCAGCAATACCGATGACTAAATTCGCCCAATGATGCAGAGGTGTATTGGCGATGATGACATAAAAACGGAATATCCCAACAAAGCCCAGGTTCATCAAAACACTTGAAAGTAAAGCCGAAGCTGGGCCGGGAGCTTTGTCTTTGGCATCGATACCGGCAGTATACATGGGAACTAAACCTAATTTTGCTGTAAAACCTGTGAAAATAAACAAGAAGGATAAGCGCAACCAAAATGGGTCTAATTTATTGCTGTTCGCGATAAGATTTTTAAATGAGAGATCTGATGAGCCTGTGTGAATAAGCGACATACTGAGAAATAAGATGCCGATAAAAATAAATGTAATACTGATGGCACAGATAAAGATGTATTTCCAGGTGCCTTCCAAAGCGAGTTTATTGCGATGATGGTAAATCAATGCAGATGCACAGAGGGTAGTGAGCTCTGTAAATATCCAGGTAACGGCAATATGATTTGAAAGATAACCAGCTCCGATTGCAGTAATTAAACCGACGATGGATCCAAAATAGATACCTCTCGATTGAGCGCTGTCTTTATTGTCTTTAATATAGATCAAACTGTGAATGCTGGCAGGAATGGTGATGATACTCAAAGTCAGCAGCAGGAGTATCCCTAATGCATCGAAAGTGAAATATTCAAGTTCAGTTGTTCTGAAATGGAAACAGCCATAGATTGTAAATCCCCATTGAAGGACTACAAATAAACCAATCAAACAAAAATTAATGATTTTATTCCCATTGATAAAAAGGGTTATGGCAATAGAAAAAGCGAATATTAGATATATAAGAGTCATGTTTCGTAAAATTAGAATGTTTAATAATCTTTCAAATTACTGAGTTGGTTGACATCGATATTTTTAAAAACATCCCCGATTTTATTGAGAAAAATGCCCAAAATCAGAACAGAGGCAAAGATATCAAGCATAATTCCTAAATTTACAAGCATTGGCATTTCGTTCCCTACAGCCAGTGACAATACAAAAACACCATTTTCGATGATCAGATATCCCATTACGTGGGTGATGATCTTTCGTCTTGTTGCAATAAAGTAAAGACCGGTAAAAAGAGTGGACAGTGCCACCACAAAAAAGATTTTGTTCAGATGCTTATCTTGAATGCTATTTGCTAATAGAATTGTAGCAACCACAATAATGGTTGTGATAATTAAGGATACAAAATTAGGCAGAAAAGGTTCTGCTTCACGGGTGATATGGTTCCGTTTGAGGATATAGGCCAGAAAAACCGGAACGGCAATCGACTTAAAAATAATGGTTTCCAAAAGGATTAATACCAGGTTTAAGGTACTTATTTCGTTGAGTTGAAGAAATACTACAAAGAAAAGCAATACACCTTGCAATGCCAATACTTTCACATAGGTAAGCATTCTATTGGCAATAGCTATGTAAAACAGTGTGATTAAAAATGTGATCAACAGTACATTTATCATATTTTAATGTTTTAAAGGATTAAATAAATTTTCCCAGAATTAACAAAGCTCCAAAGAATATAAGCAGACTTACAGATGTTAATGCAAAAATAAACTGAGCATTGTGTCCCATCCTGAATCGAGCCATAAAAGATTCAATCAATCCTATAAAGACTGCCATTGAAAATTGAAGGATAAAGAACAAAGGAATTGTATATTCATAAGGAATGACACCAATATAAAGGTTCACAATCAATGCCCCGTATATAGCAAACTTTAAATAACCGGCTGTAAGTATCAATCCCAGGTCGAAGCCACTGTTGTCTAAAATCATTACCTCATGAATCATGGTTAATTCAAGATGAGTTTTGGGATCGTCAATCGGCATTCGGCTGTTTTCAATCATGGCAATCATCAGGAGTACAAATGTAGCCAGTATTGCCAGAGCATAAGTGATATAAGAACCGATGTGTAAAGCCGAAAATATTTCCTGAAAAGAGGTATGCCCGGTAAGCAATGCCAGTGAGCCCATAAGGATAAAAAAAGCAGGTTCCGCAAACATCGAATAAAGGGCTTCGCGGCTGGCCCCCATACCTTCAAAACTACTTCCGGTATCCATGGCCGAAATGATGCTGAAAAACTTGCCCAATGCCAGCACATAAGCAAAGAAAATAAAGTCGCCATTAAAACTTATAATTCCTTTTGATTGTCCGAATGGAACCACCATCATTGCCATTACTACAGAAGAAAAGTAGATTGTAGGAGCAATTTGAAAGATAAAACTGCAAGTATGGCTATAAACAGCGTCTTTCTTAAACAGCCGAATAACATCTTTGATAGGTTGCAGTATTTCAGGTCCTTTTCGCCCCGAAGCTAAGCTTTTAGTACGAACAATGATGCCCGTAAAAAAAACTGCTGCTATTAGAATTAATATAAAACTTAGCATGGTTATAGTTGTTTTAAAAAATCAATAAATAATAAAATTTTTTCATAAAACAATGGAATGCAAATTACAGATACAATAAAGATGATCCCATATAATATATAAAATTGTAATTTCCCATTTTGCAAAAACAAAAATCGGCTTAACAATAACTTAAAAGCCCTGATAGGACTATCAATCAGCCATTTTTCAATTTTATCGTAAGGATGTGTTTTGTAATAGCCTTTGCCGGGAAAGATACCCAGAATTTCCTTTTTATTTTTAAAGATCAATAAAAAAGGTTGGAAAAGCTTACGGTATGGTCTTATAAAAGAATTGGCGGTGTATTGTATTTTAGCTGTAGGCGCATTATAAGCACAAACCCAGGTGGTTTCAATGCTTTGTTTCCTTTTGCTGAGTATAAATTTTCTGAATGAAAAGATAATGATAACCATTAAAACCAGACCCCACATGGCCCGACTGATAGGCTGTAGCACCTCAAATGTACTCCATTGAATAGTGTTGGTTGTGGGATACAGATGGTTTGTAAACAACAAAACAGCTTGTGATAGAAAATGGATGAATAAAACAGGAAACAATCCAATAAACACTATAAAAAAAGCGATGACGTAAAGTGGCAACAATTGAATAAAAGGAGGCTCTTTGATTTCATGTTGAAATTCCTTTCTTGGATTTCCAAGAAAGACTACTCCAAATGCTTTGGTAAAACATAACATTGCCAGTCCTCCAATCATAACCAATCCAAGTATAATAAATACAATGGCAATTAATGACAAAAGGCTGGCTTGCTGCATCCAATGGTATAAGCCACTGTATATCAAAAACTCTGAAACAAAACCATTAAAAGGGGGAATTCCAGAAATAGCTATAGCAGCAATCAGAAAAAGCAATGCCGTTTGGGGCATTTTTTTTATTAAACCGCCTAAATGCTCTACATTTAATGTATGTGTTGCTTGGAATACGATACCTGCAGTATAAAATAACAATGATTTAAACAATGCATGGTTCAATGTATGCAACAATGCAGCTGCAAAACCTAAGTTGGTTAATAACAGGTTGTCACTTCCTAAACCAATGCAGCCAATCCCAATCCCAATCCCGATAATACCGATATTCTCAATACTATGGTAAGCGAGCAGTTTCTTCAGATTGTGCTGAATGATGGCTAGCATCACACCGTAGAGTCCAGAAATGATAGAAATAATCAGTATCAAATAACCTACCGTAGTATAATCAGGTTTTATTAACAGCAGCATGCGAAGGATACCAAAGATGCCGATTTTTATCATTACTCCAGACATGATACCAGAAATAGGAGCAGGAGCAACCGGATGTGCATAAGGCAGCCAGGTATGAAAAGGGACAAAGCCAGCTTTAATGGCAAAAGCAATGAAAAAACACAAAAATAATAAAATGGATACCGTTGGATTTTCTTGACTGTAAGCGGAAATGGCATTATAATCGTAACTGCCTTTCTTAAAAGCAACCCATATAAATCCTAACATTAGAAAAATAATAGAAACATGCGATTGAATGAGGTAATTCAGCCCGGCTTTTACGGTTGCTGTTTTTTCATGTTCGAAAATTATCACCAGAAAAGCCATAAGTGCCATTATTTCCCATGCAATGAGAAAAACAAAACTATTTTGTATCACACAAATACCGATAAGTGCAGCATGCAAATGCATAAATGAAATGGCATGCAGGTTTATATTGTTCTTTTGTTCTTTGTAAGCCTTCATGTAAACCAATCCATAAAAACCACCGGTCAAAAATACAAAATTGATGATGAGTATAAACCATGCAGATAATGCATCTATTCTAACTGGAATTAATCCTGTAATAAAACTTCCTGGGAAAATAAACTCAAAAGTTGCTCCGTTTAGGCAGTTAATTGCATAATAGGATGAAAATAAAGCGTTTACTAGGATAACTGTAAATACAAGGATTCCCTTCCCTTTTACTTTCATGAAAGGAAGAAGGATAAATCCTATAATCACAATTACTATAAATGCTTTAATAATGATCATTGTATAATATTTAATGCAGTCAGCATAAAAATAGCAATAATAAATACAATACCATATATAACATAGGATTGAATTCGGCCATTTTGTATAAACTTAAAATAATTTCCGGAATAAAGTAAACGCCTGCTAAAAGGGTTGATAAAAAAGTGCTCAAAAAAGTCAAAATAAGTGGAGACATATTTTCTATTTACAGGGAAGATTTCTCCTTCTTGTAGTTCTGAAAATTGCTTTTTCTCAATCAACAAAAAGTTGAGAACCTTAGCCAATGGTTTTGAAAATGATTTGCCGGTATATTGCATTTTCTGAGTGCTACCTGTATAGGCACAGCCCCAGCTTGGTTGTATACTTTGGTTTTTGCGCTTGATCACTAAAGAACGGATTCCCCAGATGATGACTGCAAACGCTATAAAAACAGCAGAATAGATGCTGATATTTGAAATGATAATTGAATAATTATTAAATCCGACAGCTTCAAATCCTCGACGGGAAGCAGTCATTGTTTGTAAAATATTGCTGATAGCAGCCATGTAGATTTGAGGAAAAAAAGCAACACTTAGCATGGCTGCAATAATTAAGTATTGTGGGATTAGCATGCGTGAGGAAACTTCATGTAGTGGATGTGCTAGCTTATCTCTTTCATTACCCAGGAAAATGGTGCCGAAAGTCTTGGTAAAAGTTAAAATGGAAATACCTCCAATGATGCTGAGTCCTGCAAATGTTAAGATGAGCAAACTCAACTGAGTCAGGCTGCTCGATTTCATGGCTTCCAACAATCCACTGTATATTATAAATTCTGAAACAAATCCGTTGAAAGGTGGAATACCACCAATAGCAATAGCACCAATCAGAAAAATAACGGCCGTTTTGGGCATGTGTTTAATCAAGCCACCCAGTTTTTCCATATCTCGTGTATGGGTTTGCTGGTAAACTGAACCAGCCGAATAAAAAAGCAATGATTTAAACAAAGAATGATTCAATACATGTATTAAAGCACCTCCAAAACCCAGATAATAAAGCAAAGGCGAACCATTGCCCAGTCCCATCATACCTAAGCCTATACCTATTCCAATGATGCCAATATTTTCGATAGTACAATACGCCAGCATTTTTTTAAAATCACGATGAATGGCTGCATTCAAAATTCCATACAATCCTGTCAAAACTGAAATACTTACTATAATTTCGCCCAGCAGTAAAAAATCTGATTTTAGGTAAGAAATCATTCTAATGATGCCATAAATACCCAATTTTACAATAACACCCGACATAACTCCTGATACATGCGAAGGTGCTGCTGGATGTGCATGGGGTAACCAAGTGTGAAATGGAATAAAACCAGCTTTAAACCCAAAACCGCAAAAGAAAATCAAAAACAGCCAAACATTCGAATTCGCACCAAAATAAGTATGAAAAGCGTCGAAACTGAATGAAGCGGTTTGAAAATAAACCCAGATAAAGCCTATCGTCAGGAATACCACACTGATGTGCATCTGGACAAAATAATTAATACCGGCTTTGATAGTTTTTGGACTGTTGTGTTCGAAAATTACAAGCAACATCGAGGAGAACGACATTATTTCCCATGCAATCAAAAACGCCAGACCGTGTTGCAGCATACAAACCCATAGCATCGAAAGATGGAAAATAATAAATAAAACCCAGTGCAGGTTTATTTTGGAATCAGAAGCAGTATAGGCTTTTAAATAGCCCCCTCCATAAATGACGCCCGTTATAGATGTAAAATTAATAATAAGTATAAACCAGGCCGATAAACCATCGATTTTGAGAGGGATATTTCCCATCAATGCCCCGGTATAAAAGGAATATTCTACAATTGTTCCGTAAAGGGCAGGAAAAGCAAGCCAGGAAGTGAGGATGGCATTGGCCAATATTGCAGCTGCCGCCAGATTTGTTTTGTATTTCAATGGGAAGTAGCAGATCGCAATCGTTGCCAGCAACATAATTCCTATCGTAAAGATTATTATTAATCCGAATTCGATCATAGTCTTTATCAATTAATGCGAATCAAGGGGGATGTAAGTACTTAGCGTGTCTTAAGTGCCTATAATACTTAGCGTGTCTTAAGTGCTTAAAGTTCTTAACGTACTTTTAAGGAGAGATGAATAATCATCATCAATTGTGGCTGAACTTAATTTTATATCTCTCAGAGCCTTGATACAGCTGCTATTTTCAATTTGTATTATTTTGCGATTCAAAATATTTTGATGCAAATATAAGATTGCAAATTTACGAATAATAATAGCGTTTTGAAAAATAAATTTATTTTATATGCCTAGCTTCATTACTTTTGCAAAAAAAAATAGATTTCCCAAACTGTTTTCAACTTTTTAAATTCGAATTTCATAGATAAAAGTTTTAAACAATTGCAAATTTGTTATTTATATGAATAACTATGAATGGGGTAGGGTCAATCTTTTGTTTTGCAACATTTTAAAAATGAAACAATAAAATAAATAAAATAAGATGAACACTAAAAAATCAGGTTTCAGTACCAAATTAATTCATGCCGGTGAAATTGAGGACCAATTTGGATCCGCAACGATACCCATTTATCAAACTTCAACTTTTGCATTTAAAACTGCAGGGGAAGGTGCAAAATGTTTTGCAGGTGAAAGCAATGGCTATATTTATACCCGAATTGGCAATCCTACCATTGATGCATTGGAACGTCAGATCGCTTCTCTTGAAAACGGTTTCGGTGGTATTGCAGTAAGTTCCGGTATGGCTGCAGTGAATGTTATTTATCAGGCATTGCTGGCTTCAGGCGATCACATGGTAAGTACCGATGCAGTGTATGGGCCTTCAAGAGCCATTATGGAAAACCATTACGTTAAATATGGGGTTGAAAGTACATATATCAATACAACGGATGCAACTACTATTGAAAAGGCTTTTAAGCCTAATACCAAAGTTTTGTTTATAGAAACACCTGCTAATCCTACGATGGATATCAGTGATATTGCTGCCTGTGCCGAAATAGCTCACAAACATGGTGCTTTGCTTGTTATTGACAATACTTTTTGCAGTCCTTATTTGCAAACACCTTTGGATTTAGGTGCCGATATCGTATTCCATTCCATGACCAAATTTATCAATGGGCATGCTGATATTGTTGCAGGTATCGTAATTGCCAAAGAAGAAACGATTTATAAAAAACTACGTGGCATGATGGTAAGTTTAGGGTGTAACATGGACCCACATCAGGCATATATGGTTTTAAGAGGGGTTAAAACCCTTGGTATTCGTATTGACCGTGCCAGTGAAAATGCTGATAAAGTAGCTGATTTTCTGGAAAACCATCCTAAAGTAGCCTGGATTAAATATCCAGGGCTAAAATCGCATCCTCAATATGATTTAGGCAAAAAACAAATGAATGGAAATGGTTGTATGATTAGTTTTGGTTTGAAAGAGGGTTTTGAAGGAGCCAAAAAACTAATGGACAATGTGCATCTTGCATTATTGGCAGTTTCTTTAGGCGGTGTTGAAACATTGATACAACATCCTGCTTCGATGACGCATTCAAAAGTGACCAAAGAAGGTAAATTGAAAGCTGGTATTACCGATGATCTGATTCGTTTTTCAGTTGGAATAGAAGATGCTGTTGATATTATTGAAGATTTAAGACAGGGCTTGGAAAAAGTATAATTCATTTTGAACAATACGACAAATATATCGTTACTCTAAGCAAATCTAAAAATATTAAAAATGAAAATAGCTATTCCAACAAGGGGAAATTCAGTAGACGATCATTTCGGCCATTGCGAAATGTATACCATATTTACGTTACAAGACGGTAAAATTCAACATTCAGAAATCCTTCCATCACCTCAGGGTTGTGGATGTAAATCTAATATTGCATCCGTACTTCATGAAAAAGGAGTAGGCACAATGTTGGCAGGCAATATGGGTGCTGGTGCCATGAATACTTTACATATGTATAATATTGAGGTTATCAGAGGTTGCTCGGGTGATGTGAAATTAGTGGCTGAAGCCTATATGAAAGGTGATATTGTTGATAAAGCAGTTAGTTGCAGTCACCATGAAAACAATGGAGAACATCAATGCAATCATTAATATCAATTTAAATATAAAAAAACCCGTCTTAGCTAATAAAGCGAGGCGGGTTTTTTTATGTTTTGTAGTATTTATATATACAGGCTGTTTCTTTGAACTTTGAGTCGGTCATCAGAAATATAATCATCATATTCCATTTGTTTGTCTATCATCCCCTTGGGTCCCATTTCTATCACCCTGTTGCAGACTGTCTGAATAAATTCGTGGTCATGGGACGACATCAAAATGTTTCCTTTAAATTTTATCAAGGTATTGTTGAAAGACTGTATAGATTCCAGATCCAGATGATTGGTGGGTGCATCCAGCAACATAATATTAGCATTGCGTAGCATCATCCTGGCAATCATGCACCTAACTTTTTCTCCACCCGAAAGGATGTTGGCCTTTTTATAAATTTCTTCACCTGAAAAAAGCATTTTACCTAAAAATCCTCTCAGGTACATTTCTGAAGTATCTGTTGAAAATTGTCCTAACCAATCTATCAAAGTAATGGGTTCTTTGAAAAGATGTTCATTTTCAAGTGGGAGATAAGCTTTGGTGATGGTCTGTCCCCATTCAAAACTTCCACTGTCAGCCGAAATATGACCTTTGATAATTTCAAATAAATTGGTCATAGCCCTTGAATCGCGGGATAAGAATATGACTTTGTCATCTTTTTGAAGTGTAAACGATAAGTTTTTAAAGAGTACCGTTCCATCTACACTTTTTGTAAGATCTGTAAGTTCTAAAATACTGTTTCCACATTCGCGTTCTGGCGTGAAAATAATACCGGGATATTTACGGGTCGAAGGTTTGATTTCTTCAATATTCAGCTTCTCTATCATTTTTTTACGACTGGTGGTCTGTTTTGATTTTGAAGCATTGGCACTAAAACGGGCAATAAATTCCTGCAATTCTTTTTTTCTTTCTTCTGCTTTTTTGTTTTGTGTTAGTTGCTGTCTCAACGCTAATTGACTGGATTCGTACCAGAAAGTGTAATTGCCCGAAAATTGTTGAATCCTGTTAAAATCAATATCTACAATATGGGTACAGATAGAGTCAAGAAAATGTCGATCGTGAGAAACCACCAAAACGGTATTGTCAAAATTAGCAAGGTAATTTTCAAGCCATTGAACGGTATCTAAGTCTAAATCGTTGGTAGGTTCATCCAGCAATAAATTATCAGGTTTCCCAAAAAGTGCCTGAGCCAGCAATACTTTTACTTTTTCCTTACCACTGAGTTCTTTCATGAATTTATTGTGAACATCTTCTTTAATGCCCAGTCCACTCAACAAACTTGCAGCATTGCTTTCGGCATTCCATCCGTCCATTTCTGCAAATTTTTCTTCCAATTCAGAGGCTCTGTGACCATCTGCTTCAGAAAAATCAAGCTTGGCGTAGATTTCATCTTTTTCGAGCATAATACTGCAAAGTTCAGCATGCCCCATTATCACTGCATTGATTACTGTATATTCGTCAAATTCAAAGTGATCTTGCTTCAATACCGATAGCCTTTCAGAAACTCCAAAACCAACATTTCCTCGGGTGCTTTCTTGTTCGCCATACAATACTTTTAAAAAAGTTGACTTCCCTGCTCCGTTTGCGCCTATGATACCGTAACAATTACCGGGCATAAATTTCAGATTAACATCCTGAAATAATATTCTTTTCCCAAATTGTACACTCAAATCCGATACTGTAATCATTTAAAATACTATTATTTATGTGTTTTTTTATTGCTAAATTTTAAGTTTGCAAAGGTAAGCAAAGCAATTAGAATTAAAACTATATTTAAACTTAAATTTGTTTTTGGCAACATAGCCATTTATTTTTTTTAATTTATAGGCTTAATTTTTGTATTATTTTGTGTTAGAATACAAAAATTCAGCGATTTAAAATTTTAATTGGAATATTTAATAATTATATATCTAAATATTTGGTTATGTCGATGTCTTGTATTATTTTTGCTTGTGAAAACATTAACAATATAAATTAAACCTTAAAATGAAAAAAATCCTAATTCTAGGCGCTGGCACTGGTGGTACAATCATGTCAAACAAATTAAGAAAAGAACTTGATCGGAATGAATGGGAAATTACAATTGTTGATCAGTTCAAAACGCATTATTACCAGCCAGGATTCTTGTTTGTTCCTTTCGGGATGTATAGCAGAAATGATGTCATTAAACCAAAGAACGATTTTATTCCTGTTGGTGTCAATTTAATTTTTCAGAAGATAGACAACATTGATGCCGAAAATAATCAGGTACGTTTAGCCGATGGAGTTGTTTTATCCTATGATTATTTGATTATTGCTACAGGTACCCGAATTGTTCCTGAAGAAACCGAAGGCTTGAAAGGTGATTTGTGGTACAAAAATATTTTCGATTTCTATACCATAGAAGGGGCTTTGGCTTTGGGGAATTTTTTTAAAACATGGAAAGGTGGTGAACTGGTATTGAATATTGCCGATATGCCCATTAAATGTCCGGTTGCTCCCCTTGAATTTGTAATGTTTGCGGATGCTTTTTTTATAGAAAGAGGCATGCGTGATAAAGTAAATATTACTTATGTTACACCACTCAGTGGAGCATTTACCAAGCCACGTACATCAAAAGTAATGGGTGAATTGTTGCAGGAAAAAAACATCAAAATAGTTACAGATTTTTACATTTCTGAAGTTAATAACGAAGAAAAAAAGATTGTCGATTATAATGGCATAGAAATTCCTTTTGATTGCTTAGTAAGTGTTCCTGTTCACATGGGCGATGAGGTGATTATTAATAGTGGACTGGGTGATGATATGGGATTTGTAAAAACCGATAAATTTACACTTCAGTCAGTACAATATGCAAATATTTTTGTCTTGGGTGATGCTTCTAATATTCCGACTTCAAAAGCCGGTTCTGTAGTTCACTTTGCAGCCGATGTAGTCTTTGAGAATATGTTGTGTGCAATAGAAGGACGTCCTAATACTGCTGCATTCGACGGACATTCAAATTGCTATATAGAAACTGGCCATGGAAAAGGAGCATTGATTGATTTTAATTACGATACTGAGCCCTTACCTGGTTCATTCCCTTTCCCGGGAGTAGGGCCATTCACTCTCCTGAAAGAAACCCGAATGAATCATTATGGTAAATTATTGTTTCGTTGGATATACTGGCATATCTTATTGAAAGGCAAAGAAATGCCGATAGATTCTAAAATGACACTGGCCGGAAAAAAAATCGCTGAATTTTAAGACGTATAACCATGGACGAAAACAATATACAACAGGAAATTCTGATGCTAAACCGCAAACTAGACCTTGTATTGGAAGAAATGCAGCTACAGCGTCACAAACGCGAAGAAGTAGAAGATCTTTTAACCGACTTTTCTTATATTACAAAAGATATTTTTCAAACCGGTGTAATTGAACTCGACCGTGCCGGTGTAGAAGTTGATGCAGAATCTGTAACCAGATTGGGAATAGGATTGATTAAAAACATTGGTAGTTTTAACCAAATGTTGGGTATGCTTGAAAGTATGATGGATTTAGCCAAAGATGTTGAGCCAATTATCCGTCAGGTGGGATTGGATGCTATCAATAAAATGGCTGAATTTGAACAAAAAGGATACATCGATTTTGTAAAACAGCTGGGCAATATTGCTGAAAAATTTATGAACCAATACACTGCAGAAGATCTAAAAAAGCTTTCTGAAAATATGGATAAAATTACTGCTATCATTGGAAATTTAACGCAACCTTCTGTATTAGTTGCACTCGAAAAAGCAAGCCACGTTTTTGCAGAAACAAAGCCTGATCCTCTTTTAGATAATAAATCACTCTTTAAACTATTCAAAGAATTTAATTCACCAGAAATCAGACAATCAATGTCTTATATGCTGAGATTGATTAAATCATTGGCTCATTCAAATAATTAGCAAAATTTTGACATTTATTATAAAACAACGTAAATTAAGTAAAAAATCGAAATAATTATCAAACTCAGATTAATATAATAAATTATAAACCAATACATTAAAATTCAATAATTATGGCACAAAAAACCTATGCTGGAATTACAGTTGAAGTAAACGAAGAAGGTTACTTTACCGATGCTACAAAATGGACAAAAGAAATGGCTGTTGAAATCGCAAAAGAAGAAGGTGTTGAATTTACCGAAGTTCATGCTAAAGTGCTGGACTTTCTTCGCGATCGTTTTGAAAAAGGTGAAATGCTGACCATCCGTTCGGTTGGGAAATCAAATATCGTCGATATCAAGGGTTTCTATCAGTTATTTCCCGGAGCTCCTATGAAAAAAGCGGCACGTATCGCCGGAATACCTAAACCTGCAAGTTGTGTATAACCTTAAAAATTAAAAAATTATGAGTGAAAACAAGGAATTACCTTTAAAAAAAGTATGTATTATCTGTGCCAAAGGCTCGATAGAAGATGTATATGCTGCTTTGGTTATGGCCAATGGTGCTGTAATGGAAGGCATAGAAACTAAAATGTTTTTTACTTTCTTTGGTCTGGATGCCATTACTAAGAAGCAAATGAACAAATTACATACCGCCACTGTTGGAAATCCAGCAATGCGTATGCCGGGTGGACTTGCCTTTCCAAGTTTACTGGGTGTTATTCCCGGAGTAGAAGCGGGTGTTTCGGCAATGATGCGAAACCAGATGGAAGCACTGGACATTCCTCCTGTAGATGAGTTTTTTGAAATGATAACAGCAGGTGGTGGTGAAATATATGCCTGTAAATTGGCTATGGATATGTTTAAACTTACCAAAACAGATTTATGCGATGCAGTTAAAGATGTGCTTACGGTCGGTGATTTCTATGCGTTGGCAGGAGGCGAAAGAACGCAGATAATTTTTGTTTAATTATCTTTAGATGCATAAGTAAATAGTAAAATTGATTAAAAAAAGCCTGAAGCTATTTAATCAATTCTACTTTAAACCAGAATTCAATTGCAGAATTCATGGCTGAATTTTCAATGCCTTCGCGTCTACTGCCGCCTTGCAGGCCTCCTTGATGCATGCCTCCGGATCTACCGTTACCCAGCATTCCGTCTGGGTTTCCTCCTCCTTGCATACCGTTTGAGGCTTCACTATCCATGCTTTCGGGCGATTTTGCGTCCCCTTTAGGATGCATTTCCAATTTTCCGGATACGATGCCAATGGATAAATTGGCCAATGAAGCGATTCCATTTGCTGATATTTTAGCTAAAGGAATCTTGAGTTCGTAAGTGATTTCTGTATTGTTGAGAGCTTCAATTTTAACCTTGATTTCTGCCTCTGATGAAAACACAGAAATTTGCTCATTCTTGTCTTGCTTAACAAAAACACCCATTTTACCGGCTTGAACAATGCTGGTTTTTATATCAAACGCCCCATGTTTTCCGTTGAAAGTTGTATGTTGTTCTGAAAAAGCAGCTGATTGAATATTGCGAACCTGAGGATATTGAAAATATACTTTTAAATCCTTTTTCCCGTTCACATCAAAATAAAAATTAAATCCGGTTCTGAGCATCTTCATGATAGTGG
>CAZCBG010000015.1:31177-51456 GCA_964496885.1 uncultured Bacteroides sp.
CCGTTCACATCAAAATAAAAATTAAATCCGGTTCTGAGCATCTTCATGATAGTGGAAGCATCGATGGTATTAAGCCTGATTTTTAGATTTGTACTGTCATTGGTAATCTGGTAACGAATTTTGCTTTCCGCATTGTAAAAGCGATAATCATTCTTTGTTTCTGTGCTTTCTGATAAACTGCTTAGTGTTTCTATAGATGTACAACTACTTAATAAAATAAGTAAAAAGAAAAGGAATTTGTTCATAAAACTGCTATAAATATCGTGATTTTCTATTCTTTTGCTATAAGAATAGTTCTATAAATTATGCCTTTAACGTAAATATATTAATTCTATTATCTATTTAAAAGAATACATAGTGAAAGTATTTCTATTTTTAAGTGTCTGAATCTATATTGAACCAAATTATTGCTATTTTGATTCAGAATTAGGCATTTTTTTAACTGATATATAAATTGTTTCCTTTGCTTGAATGCTTAATAATAAACATTAAATTTTCTGATTGTTTTTAATAAAACAATTACTTTTGCATGAGAAAATCAACGATATTAAACTATAAAATACCAATAGAATGAAAAAGAGAGAAATAGGGGCTGCCTTAATAACTGTTTTAACGATACTTATCTTTTGGTCTTGCAATTCCAACAGCAAAGAGAAAAACCCAAAGTCAAAAGAAAAACCGCAGACAAGAGTAGATGGTTATATCGTTAGGCCCACAGTGCTTTTAAACGAAATCTCTGTATCTGGTTCATTATTACCATACGAAGAAGTATCATTGATGAGTGAAATTGCCGGAAGAGTTGTCTTTATTAATTTACCTGAAGGCAAACTTGTTAAAAAAGGAAGCTTGTTAGTGAAACTTTTTGACGATGATTTACAGGCCAATTTAAAGAAACTGCAAACACAACTGGCCATACAGGAAAAAATTTACAAACGTCAGACTGATTTATTTAATGCGAATGGGATTAGCCAATCTGACTATGAACAGACTTATTTACAGGTAAATTCTATCAAAGCTGACATTGAAGTACAACAAACGATGATTCGAAAAACAGAAATTCTGGCCCCTTTTGACGGAGTTATTGGGTTGCGCAATATAAGTGTTGGAGCACAAATCACAGCTTCTAGTTTAATAGCCAGTCTTCGTATGGATAATAAGTTAAAACTTGATTTCAGCATACCCGAAAAATACAGCAGTGAAATTAAACCCGGGCTTAAAGTTAAATTTACTACACATGGAGATGATAAACAATACGATGCTACTGTTATTGCCACCGAAGGAGGAATAGATGCCAATACAAGGAATTTAAAAGTGAGAGCCATCGTTAACAGCAGCTCTGATCAATTAGTAGCGGGAGGTTTTACAAATGTTCAGCTCACACTCGGCGAAAATAAAAACGCCATCCTCATTCCAACTCAGGCCATCATTCCAAAAGAAAGAAATAAAAGCATTATTATTTCAAAAAATGGCATCGCACATTTTGTCATGGTTCAGACAGGCATAAGAAGAGCATCCAAAATTGAAATCACCGATGGTCTCAATACAGGTGATACCATCGTTACAACTGGATTGTTATTCTTAAAAGAAGGTGCTAAAATTACATTCTCAACTATAAAATCCGATTCAATATGATTATTTCAGATATTGCATTGAAACGCCCTATTGGTTCTATTGTAATGAGTCTTATGATTATACTGTTGGGTTTTGTAGGATATAGTTTTTTGGGTGTTCGTTTGTATCCGGCCATAGACCCTCCGGTGATTACTGTACAAACTTCTTATACAGGAGCCAATGCGGAAATTATTGAATCGCAGATAACAGAACCTTTAGAAAAATCTATCAACGGAATTGAAGGCGTTAAATCAATTTCTTCTAATTCGGCCATTGGCAGTAGCAATATTACCGTAGAATTTAACCTGGATGCTGACCTTGAAAAAGCTGCTAACGATGTTAGGGACAAGGTTTCGCAGGCAGTTAAAACACTTCCTCAGGATATAGATGCACAGCCAACCGTAACAAAAGCAGATGCCAATAGTGATCCTATTATCATGTTGATAGTAAGGAGCACATCAATGAACGCCCTTGAATTAAGTGATTATGCTGAAAATGTTTTACTTGAAAAGTTTCAAACGATACCGGGCATAAGTTCTGTAAGTATTTACGGACAACAAAAGCCAGCCATGCGTTTATGGTTTAATCCTGAAAAAATGGCAGCTATGTCTATTACGGCTTCTGATGTAAGTATTGCACTTACTAAAGAGAATGTTGAAATGCCGGGAGGAAAAATACGAGGAGGTTCAACAGAATTAATTGTAAAAACATATGGAAGGCTTAGCACTGAAGAAGATTTTAACAATCTTATTATTCGGCAAACAAATAATCAGGTAATTCGCTTCAGCGACATAGGCGAGGCCGTTTTGGGCCCGCAAAATGAAGAATCCGGAGCAAGCATCAATGGTGCTACCGGATTATCTTTGGCTTTAATTCCACTCCCCGGTGCAAATAGTATTGACATCTCCAATGAGTTTTATAAACGACTAGAACAAATACAAAAGACACTTCCTCAGGGTGTTAAATTGGACATTGGTCGTGATAAATCTATATTTGTAAAACAATCTGTCAAGGACGTTATTGAAACCTTAGCCATTGCTATTTTCCTGGTAGTATTGATTATCTTCCTGTTTTTCAGAAACTGGATCATAGCCATTCGCCCTCTTATAGATATACCGGTTTCATTGATAGGAACATTTTTTGTTATGTATGTATTGGGATACTCCGTCAATGTTCTCACGCTGCTTGGAATTGTTTTAGCTACCGGACTGGTGGTTGACGACGGGATTGTTGTAACAGAAAATATTTTCAAACGAATTGAAAAAGGGATGGATAAATGGCAGGCTGCTTTTGAAGGAACCCGCGAAATCTTTTTTGCTGTCATCTCAACTTCACTTACATTGGCTATTGTATTTATACCGGTAGTTTTTCTTCAGGGATTCACAGGAAGGCTCTTCAGGGAATTTGGAATTGTGGTAGCTTCTGCTGTTTTGATTTCTGCATTGGTTTCGCTTACACTTACTCCGGTTCTGAATGTTTTCTTAGGCGGTTCTTCTTCTCACCATTCCAAGTTTTATCTTTCAACAGAAAAATTTTACGTCCAGCTTGAAAAAAAATACCGCAGACTACTCAGTTTTTTTATTTTAAAAAAATGGATTTCTTTTGGTATTTTAGGTTTGTGTGTCTTGCTTATTTATGTATTGTCCACCCAATTAAAATCTGAATTGGCACCCCTCGAAGATCATAGTTATATCAGAACCTCCATCACTGCTCCTGAAGGGACCGAATACAGTACTACCCAAAAAATTCTGGATAAAATTGCAAGAAAACAAATGGATTCTTTTCCTGAAGCACAATTTATACTTGCCCGTTATGGCGGAGGTGGAGGTGGCGGCAGCAGTGCCAATGGAGGATTTGTAATAAGCTTTCTTTCTGATCCCGCTGATCGAAAAATCTCACAACAACAGATTTACGATAAATTGTCAAAGATTTATAAAAATATGCCTGAAGCACGTATAATAGCAAGTCAGGAAGCAACTATTACAACTTCATCATCAGGGGGGTTACCGGTTCAGTTTGTATTACAGAATCTTGATTTCAAAAAATTGAAAGAAGTACTGCCTAAATTTTTAGACGAAGCACAAAACAGCCCGGTATTCAGTACGGTGGATGTAAACTTAAAATTCAACAAGCCAGAATTGAATATCACTGTGGATCGTCTAAAAGCGACCAGTTTGGGTGTAAATGAAAAAGACATTTCAGATGCTTTGAATTATGCTTTCAGCGGAGGCCGTATCGGGTATTTTTTACGTAACAATAAACAATATTATATCATCGGACAGGTTGACAGGGAAAATCGCAATAAACCTGCGGATATTTCATCTTTGTATGTGAGAAATAATGCCGGCACTATGATACAACTGGATAATCTGGTAAAGATGGAAGAAAATAGCAACCCTCCATCGCTGTATCATTACAACCGATACAAATCGGCCATCGTATCGGCCAACCTTGCAACAGGCAAAACCATAGGAGAAGGACTGGATGAAATGAACCGTATCAGCAGCAAATTGCTGGATGAGTCTTTTAATACTGATCTGGCTGGCCCTTCCAGAGATTTTGCAGAAAGCAATTCAAATATTTCATTTTCGCTGATATTAGCATTATTGCTTATTTATTTAATCCTTGCTGCTCAGTTTGAAAGTTTCCGCGATCCTTTTATCATTATGCTCACAGTGCCGATGGCAATTACCGGTGCCATGCTATCGCTATGGATATTCGGACAAACCCTGAATATTTTTTCCGAAATCGGTATGATATTATTAATTGGTATTGTTACCAAAAATGGTATTTTAATCGTGGAATTTGCAAACCAGAAACGCAAATCAGGTCAAAACAAAAGAGTAGCTGCTTTTGAAGCTGCTGCTGCACGTTTCAGACCAATATTAATGACTTCGCTGGCTACCATGTGTGGTGCACTTCCTATTGCTTTTGCAATAGGTTCTGGGGCTCAAAGCAGGGTTTCGCTTGGGATAGTTGTAGTAGGTGGATTGCTTTTCGCGTTGATATTAACCTTGTTTGTAATACCCGTAACTTACATCGTGATGTCTGGTAAAAAAATAGAAAAACAACACGCTTATTAGAATTTAGGAATGAATATGTAAATTCCTAATTCCTAATTTTTAATTCCTAATTAATTAACGCTCATGAAAACTTTTTTTATAGTATTTTTCTTAACGATTTTCTCGGTTGCCGATGCACAGTCCATTCTAACAGCAGATGACGCAGTGAGAATTGCCTTAAAAAATAATTATGGTATTTTAATTGCTCGCAATGATGCTGCTATATTAAAAACCAATAATACTCCCGGAAATGCAGGAATGTTACCCAATGTGGCTGTTGTTGGAAATGGAACTTACGACCTAAACAACCTTAGCCAATCTTATACAGGAGGAACAGAAAATAATTTTACAGCTTTGTCTTCAACATTCGTCAATGTGGGTACTGAACTCAACTGGACAATCTTCGACGGTGGTAAAATGTTCATCACCAAAAATAAGTTGAATGAAATGCAAGCTTTAGGCGAATTACAATTTAAGGAGAAGGTATTACAAACCCAATATGATGTAATTGCTGCCTATTATGAGGTTGTCCGTCAAAAACAACAGTTGACTTCCATCAACGAAATTATAAATTATAATACTGAGTTGGTTAAAATATTGCAAATTTCTTTTGAAGGTGGCTCTCTCCTGAAAACCAATCTGCTACAGGCTAAAATTGATCTGAACGTATATATGGAAAATTCAATTAATCAGGAGTATACCATAGATGCTGCCAAAAAGAATTTAAACCAACTTTTGGGTGCAAATACGGATGCATTGTTTGAAGTAAGCGATTCCATTCCGTTAAACTATTCCATCGACAAAGCTGAATTAAGTAAAAAGTTGTATGCATCCAATACCACTTTATTGTCGTTTCAGAAAGAAATTGATGTTGCCCGACTGAATTTAAGTGAATACAACAGCATGCGTTATCCTCTTTTAAATTTTAAAGCAGGCTACTATTATTCAAATACCTCAAATTCAGCTGGAAATTTATTAAAAAGTCAAACCTATGGACCACAATTGGGCGGCACTATCTCCATCCCTCTTTTTCAATCGGGGAAAATTAACAGACAGATTACTACAGCAAAGATTGCAATTGAATCTGCTTCCTTTAATTTTGAAGCTGTAAAACTTCAGATTAACAATGATTTGCTCAATGCCATCAAAAGTTTCGAAAATCAGCAACGTTTACTTAAGATTGAAACAACAAATAACGAATTTACCAAAGAAAACCTGGAAATCAGTTTAAAAAGGATGAAGCTTGGTCAGACAACTACACTGGAAGTACATCTGGCCCAGGAAAGCTATGTACAATCCTGCACCCGACTCATCAACTTTAAATTCAATATGAAAATTGCTGAAACCAAATTGAAGCAATTGATGGCAGTACTGTAAAATTTCAAGTTGTTTCCTTTGGAAAACTTTAGGTTTAAAAAACTAATATCCGAATTTATTTACTAATGATGCTAAATACATCAAATCCGTTTTCTTTAATGCATTGCAATGCCCTTTGATTTTGCATTACACTTCCTCCCCAGTAATTATGATCCCAGGTATGGGGTGTTTTAAACCAGCTGTCGACAGCCATATTCAAACGAAGGTTTGTAGTATTGTTTTTGCTGATTTGCAGGGCTGTTAAAGGTATGCATAGTTTAAAATAGTTTTGAACAAAGCCTGTAATTGTATTGACATCATAATTAATGGTATCACTGTATATTTGTCCGATTCCTAGGTGAAAATTAAAGGGTACTGCAATATTTTGTGGATTCAGCCATTTGCCATTCATCATCATATAATGGTAACCACCACCAAGCATAGCGGGCCAGGCCATATTCGATTCGGGCGCATTCACAAAAGCATTGGATTGATTGAGCTGTTGGTTTAATCCAAATAGGAAAGAAATAGAATCGTATATACCTGTCGGAATCGGGTCGTATACCTCCCAGTTTAATGTAGATGGAAGTTGAATGTCTGTATAATGAGCTGCAGTTTGAAGTTTAATTGACAACGTATTACCATTGTGAGCATAAAGCTTTACATCCGAAATAAAATACCTGATATCCGTCAATTCGTAATGGTTGCCTGCTTCGTTGATGTATAAATTGGTGTTAAGTTGCAAGGCTTGATTGTTGATGGTATGTGTGAAAACTATGTTGAGTTTTCCGGAATCTGAAACAGGGCTTAGGTTTTCTGTAGCATTGTCTTTTCTACAAGCGGATAAGAACACTAAACCCAATATCCATATTAAGTATTTTGTATTCATTTTCCAGTCTTTATGTGCAAGCTTATAAATAACTTTCCAGGGTCTGATCTTGAAGGTAATTTTTGAATTCTACAGAAAGTTTATTGATGATTCCTCCCAACAGGCATTTGTCAAAAGTGCATAAAGTGTGATTCATGGGGCATTCTGTTTCAATGATAGGTCCTTCGATAGATTGGTAAAGGTCTAGCAAGGTAATCTGAGAAGCTTTTTTGTTCAAAATAAAACCACCAGATGGACCTCTTGTAGATTTTAAGTAATTATCTTTCACCAACCTTTGCATCACTTTAGATAAATGATTCTTGGATGAAGTGGTAGCTTCTGCTATTTGATTTACATTAATGATATGATCAGCTCTTCCGATTAATACCATTGCATGAATAGCCAATGAGGCCGCTTCGGATAATTGTATGATTTTTGACATGCTAGTAATTTTTAGGATGTAAAATTAAAGAAAATTTTCAGAAATAATAACATAAATTTTAAATAAAAAAAAAGGCTTCTTTATCAGAAGCCTCTTTAGAATTTCATTTAGAAATCTTACATGTGATTTAATTTTTTCATCAGTTTTGATTTCAGGTTGCTTGCTTTATTCTTATGAATAATTGATTTTTGAGCTACTTTATCAATCAAAGAAACCATTACTGGTAATTTTTCAGCAACTATAGCTTTATCAGTTAATTCTCTGAACGCTTTTAAAGCATTGCGCATAGTTTTAGCATAATATCTGTTATGAATTCTTTTCGTTTCATTCGATCTGATGCGTTTTAATGCCGATTTGTGATTAGCCATTTTTATTATTTTTATTAATTAATAAGTAGTCCGTAGGGGATTCGAACCCCTGATTTCTAGGATGAAAACCTAGCGTCCTGGGCCATCTAGACGAACGGACCCTTTTTTCCAATAATTTGGGAGTGCAAAATTAGAACTTTTTTTTATAACTACAAACATTTTTTAATGTTTTTCATCAAAATTAGATAATAAAATATTTTTAAATTGATTTTCAGTAGTTTATAAAAGCATTATTTTCCAATTTTTTCTGCAACAGCCACTCCATCTAATGCCGATGAAATAATTCCTCCGGCATAACCGGCTCCTTCTCCACAAGGATAGAGGTTTTTAATCTGAATATGCTGCATTGTTTCAGCATCCCTTGGGATTCTGACCGGTGAGGAGGTTCGGGATTCAACACCCACAATGTTGGCTTCTTGTGTAAAATAACCTTTCATCTTATCGTCGAAGGCTACAAATGCCTTTTGGAGTCGCTGAGCTACAAAGGAAGGTAAAATTTCATGTACAGCTGCTGATACCAATCCCGGAACATAAGAACTGGGATTAAGATTAGAAGAAACTTTTGAATTTACAAAATCGCACATTCTTTGTGCGGGTGCAATTTGTCCTTTGCCAGCAACATTGAATGCAGCTTTTTCTACATCCTCCTGAAATTTTAATCCGGCTAATGCTCCATGAGATTGATAAGCTTCTAAATCAGATAATTCAACCGAAACAACCATACCTGAATTGGCATATATTGAATTTCTACGAGAATTGGACATGCCGTTTACAACAATCTGTCCTTCTTCGGTAGCTGCTGGCACAATGATGCCGCCCGGGCACATACAGAATGAAAATACACCCTTTCCTTCTACTTGTGTTACCAATTGGTAAGTTGCTGCAGGTAAAAATTGCCCTCTTGTCTTACTGTGATACTGGATAGAATCAATAATTTGTTGAGGATGTTCTACTCTCACTCCCAATGCAAATGGTTTGGCTTCTATTAAAATTTGTTTTGATTGAAGCAATTCATAGATATCTCTGGCAGAATGACCGGTGGCAAGAATTACAGATTTACCTTCATAAATAGTTCCCGTCTGATCAATCACTCCTTTGATGCTGCTGTTTTTGATAACAACATCTACAATTTTCCTTTCAAAATAAAATTCACCTCCATGATTGATAATGGTTTCTCTGATATTGGAAATAATAGGAGGTAATTTGTCAGTGCCAATATGAGGGTGAGCATCTATCAATATATCTGTTGAAGCACCATGGGCAACTAATTTATGGAGTAGGTCGTTTACATCGCCTCTTTTGGTAGATCGGGTATACAATTTCCCGTCAGAATAGGTACCTGCACCACCTTCACCAAAACAATAATTTGAATCGGGATTCACTTTTTGCTCGCGGTTCAATTCAGCAATATCGTATTTTCTTAAATGTACATCTTTGCCTCTCTCGATGAGAATGGGTTTTAGTCCCAGTTCCAATAAACGCAATGCCGCAAATAATCCAGCAGGTCCTGAACCAACAATGATCACTGCTTCCGCATTTTGAACGTATTTATAGGTGTCCTCGGTTTTCTTTTCTTCGGTAGGATACGATTCGAAAGTATAAACTTTTACTTTTAATCGTATTTGTACTTTTGCCTTACGGGCATCTATTGAGCGTTTAAGAACACTTACAAAGTTGATTTTCTCTCTGGGGACTCTTATTGCCAGGGCAACGGCTTTTTCTAATGAATTGTAAACATTTTGCTGTTCGGGCAATACTGAAATTTCTATTTCTTTAATCATAAAATAATGCTGAAGTCTAAAGTGTAAAAGCTAAAACCTAAGGAGTAATGAATTTACCTGCTTTTTTTGCTGCAAAGATACTGAATTTGAACGTACGATGTTGAAAAATCGAATTATAGCGCCTAAATCAAAATTGGAAATAAGATATAGAAAGCCTTTTAGCGTATTTTTTTTGAATACCAGCTTTTATTCGAAGGTGAGTGAAAATTGAAACATTTTAGCGTTGAGCTTTTGAATGCCATCGGTATATACATTGTTTTCACGCACCAACAGATCTGTAATTCCGTAAGCCATCTTTATTTCGGTGCCCAATTTAAAATATACAAGATAAAATTCAAATCCAACGCCAACTTCTAGGAGGACGTCACTTCTGTTTAACTTTACTACCACTACATCTTCTTCTGATACTTTTTTAGCCTGTGAAGCTAAATCTATGCAATATTTGGCACCTCCCAGCACATAAGCCCTCACGTTGGTCATGCGTTGAGAACGGAGCTTTAATTCGAGCGGAAACTCTATATAGGTTGATTCTACCTTTTTCTCGATATTGGAAACAATCTTGTTGTTAAATTTGATAAAATAATTGAGCGATCTTTCGCCAAATGATAAAGAAGGAATAAAACGGAGATTCATAAAATCGTTGATACGCAAATCTGCAACAATACCTATGTTAAACCCCATTCTGGGTGTAGATTCTATGCCATATAATGTATCGAGGATGCGTAAATTTTCGATGTTTTTGATTACAAAATTCATTTGATTGAGCCCCAGCATAAACCCAAAATGATATTCTTTCAAATCATAGTTCCTGTTATTTGGGATACGGACACGTTGTGCATTCAATTGCGTAAAGCACAGGCTGCAAACCAATAATACAAAGAAATAGTTCGTTTTTTTAAAAAACCGCATTTTGTTGATATGTAATATTTTGTTCAATAACGGAATTAGTAATTATTTATTTTACACCAAAATAAATACTTGCAATGCCGAACGATAATTTTTCAGCCCTAACCGCTTTAAATCCGATTTCTTGTAACAAAAGGATAAATGCTTCTTTTTCAGGAAACTTGCTTACAGAATCAGGTAAATACATATATGCATTGTTGTTTTTGGAAACTAATTTGCCGATAAATGGCAATATGAGTTTAAAATAAAATCCATAGATTTGCTTCACCGGAAATTGAGTGGGTTTCGAAAATTCGAGTATAACAACGATGCCTTTTGGTTGTAATACCCTGTACATCTCTGATAAACCCAGTTTCAGGTCTTCAAAATTTCTTACACCAAAAGCTACCATGCAGGCATCAAAGCTCGCATTTTCAAAGGGTATATGCTCAGCATCTGCATTGATAAGGTGTATGAGGCTGTCTTTGCTTTTCTCAAACAATTTCTTTTGCCCTATCTTGAGCATCTCTTCAGAAATATCAATTCCGGTGATTTGCTTAGGATTAAGAACAGCAGCCTGTATAGCCAGATCTGCAGTTCCGGTGGCTACATCCAATATATTCTTTGGTTGATAAGGTTTCATGATGGCAATTACTTTCTTGCGCCATAAGTAATCAATATTCATCGATAAAAAGTGGTTCAGGAAGTCATAACGCCCAGCAATGCTGTTGAACATATTTTTTACATATTCTTTTTTGCTGGAATTTTCAAAGTTTTGAAGGTCTTTCAATGGGAGTTTTATTGCTTTAATGATGTTAATTCGCTTAGTAATCTTTCTTTATCAACAGGAACTACTCCCACTTGTTCACATACCAATCCACCTGCCAGGTTCGAAATATAAGCAATGTCATATGCTTTTAAGTCTAATGCCAGGCATAATGCAGCGGTACTGATCACGGTATCGCCTGCACCTGAAACATCAGCAATGGCACGTACATGTGCAGGTATCAATTCGTTTAACCTTCCTTTGTCGCGTGAATTACAACTTAAATAAATACCTTTTTCGGATAAGGTGGTAAGGGCTATTCTAACATTGTGTTTTTCCAATAAAAGATTTACCGCTTCAGAAAGTTCTTTTACGGATTGAGCATCAAATTCTATCTGTAAGCCTTCTTTTAATTCTTTTAAATTTGGCTTAAAAAGACTTACGTTTTTATACAAGTGAAAATTCCTTTTCTTTGGGTCAACGGCTATGGGAATGTTGAGTTCGTTGAAAATTGGGATAAGCTTTTCAATTAATAAGGGCGTGATGACACCTTTATCATAATCCTGAAAAATTACACTGCCTATTTTGTTATTTGCAATTATCTTTTCAACTAAATTTATAAATGCCTGGTTGTCTGATTCGTTCAGACTTTCATTGATTTCTTCATCTACCCTGAGCATTTGAGCATTGTTGCCAATAATTCTGTATTTAGTGGTCGTAATTCTTTCTTTACTTCGCAATATACCTACTTCAGAAATCTTATTATCGAGCAATAATTCAATAAATTCATTTCCCTTGGAGTCATCACCAATTACTGAGCACAGTATAGGCTCCGCACCCAATGCCTGAATGTTCAATGCACAATTGGCAGCACCACCCAGTCTGCTTTCCCGTTGATTAATAACTACAACAGGAACAGGTGCTTCCGGGGAAATCCTGTCTACTTTGCCCATTAAATAGGCATCTATCATCACATCGCCGATAATTAACACCTTTTGGGTAGCGAATGATTTGAACAGTTGTTTGTAATTAATGTCTGATCGCATTGTTTTATTGATTTAGTATGAAGCAAAATTATGAAAAAAATTATAACCGCATTGTTTTTAACAAAAAAACAATGCTTTTTTTGCAGACAAGAAGGAAAGTAGCTGATTTACTTTTGTATGCAGCGAAAACATTGCTAAAAATATAATTCTATTAATAAATTAAAACCTGCTCATCATTGAAGCATCCTCTAATTTTGATGTTGTAATCAATACATGGTTTTAGGGCCGAAAACTAAACAATCTATAATTTTCTTCGTTTTATATTTATAATCTTAGTAATTTTGATGCAGCATTGAATGTATGAAGCAATCTAATTTTATCATCCTCTTCTTTTTTATCCTCCTCTCCGGAATTGCTCATGGACAGGAGGATCCTATCAATAAACCAAAGTCTGCAGCTGCTAAGATTGTTAATGGCGATACAATTCCATCTTTCAACCTCCCAACTATACAGGTAAGTTCAAATAGAATCAAATTGAGTGAAAGAGAAAAAAGAAATTTCGACAAACTCCAGCGGAATGTTAAAATAGTATACCCTTATGCCAAACTGGCAGGTTTAAAACTCCGCGAATACAATGAGATATTGTCTAAAGCCCCCAACGATGGCGAACGTCGGAAGATTATGAAAAAGGCTGAGGCAGAGCTCAAAGCGCAATTTGGCGATGAACTTAAAAATCTTACTTTCTCACAGGGACATATTTTAATCAAGCTCTTATACCGCGAAACAGGATCTACCTCTTATGCACTGGTGCAGGAACTCAGGGGGAAGTTAGTCGCTTTCTTTTACCAGACCTTTGCCCGCCTTTTTGGATACAATCTTAAAGATACCTATGATCCCGAAGGCGAAGACAAACCCATAGAAATTATCGTAAACCTTATCGAAAAAGGACTCATTTAACCTAATTTTATCAATATGCAATATGGTATCTGCAATTTAAATCTAATTCCCGTCCGTAAATCAGCCGGACATACCTCCGAAATGGTTTCACAATTGCTTTTTGGAGAAACCTTCGACATCCTGCAGCAGCAAGAAAACTGGGTGGAAATACAAATGCATGCTGACCATTATATCGGATGGATACATCATTTGCAATACCAGGGACTTTCCGCATCTGCCCTCCATGTCCTTAAAAACAAACCTGAAGTCCTCATTGATAATCTTCATTCATCGGCTGCAATGCTTCCCGGCGACATTGCACTGCATTTGCTGATGGGCAGCAGTTTGCCCCAGCCCTCCGTTGCGTTGTTGTTTGATATTGCGGACACTACCTACAAGCTCAACGGGAATTATATACCCTCACTTCCCGATAAAGCAATGATACTAAAGTACGCAGTCAGTTACCTGGGAACTCCTTATTTATGGGGCGGACGTACCCATTTTGGTATCGATTGTTCGGGATTCACACAAATGGTTTATAAACTCTCGGGTTTTTCACTGCAACGCGATGCTTCTCAACAGGCTTTTGAAGGTGAAACCCTCAACTTTTTGTCTGAAGCCCAGCCCGGTGATCTCTTGTTCTTCGACAACGAAGAAGGGAATATTGTTCATGTCGGTCTTCTTTTAAATGAAAATAAAATCATCCATGCCTCCGGCAAGGTTCGCATCGATACCATCGACCACCAGGGCATCTTTAATGCTGATTTGAAAAAATATACACACAACCTCAGGCTGATAAAGAAAATTTAGCACCTCCGCTTTTCCGCTTAGCGATATTTCATCGCATAGCGGATAAAAAGTGACTTCATCGTTGAGCGTTTAAAGGGAAGTAATGGATAAAAAGAGAATTCTTTCTTCTTATGCTTACTCCCTAAGAGCTTCATCATTATAGAATTGCATTATCCATGCGGTCAACTACATTAAGTAAAGGAATCTACTCCGTAGGAGATCAATGGCCATAGAACTATCGGTTTTTATTTTAATATTTCCCTTAGGGAATTTATAGGATAGCCTTTAATTATTTATGGCGTATGTCCTACGGACAATTTGACAAAGCACTCAAATTATTTCTATCGATATTGATGCCCTGACGGGCAATAGCATTTACTTCTTATACAATTCGTTTAATGATATTTTCCGGCAGCTTCGCTGCTTGTAAATTGAAATTTAGATCATATTATTTTTACAAATATGTTTGTTAAAAAAATGTGCAATATATTGAACAAATTGAAAATATTTTTATTACTTTTGTAGTAAACTTAAACGTGGGGGCAACACGGTAAATTCTGCAACAAAAGCAATGAAACCAAATAAAGCTGGGCAAATTGTTAAATTTCACACTCCCTATCCGGATGAAAACCCCAACCAATTGTATGTTATATTAGAAATACATGAAGATGTCGAAAAACCAAGGGCATTAATAAAAGAACTTAAGAAAGGGCTTCCTTTCCCATCAATAATTACAGTTTTAGTAAAAGATCTTGTAATTGCTGAGGTTGATACCAGCGATCTTCTTCATCAAAAAGTAAAGATATTCAAAGCTGATAATTCTCTTGTTGAAGGTAACGTAATTAAAGTCAGTGAAAAGAAAGTAATACCTGAAATGACTGTCAGTGAAAATGGTGTAAAAACTGATGTTTTCCTTACTATTATTGATAATAAAGGGGTTGAACATACTGGTAAATTATACATATAACTCTTACTGGTAATGAATAATAGTATTTCACCTTTAGAAAATAATTCCAAAGCTTTTCGCGGCAAGATAGGATTATCCGTTAAAAATTTCAGAGAACAGAAAGGATATAGCCAGGATGAACTTGCAGTATTGATGAATGTAAACAGATCTACCATTTCCAAAATTGAAAATGGTAAGTTTGCTGTTTCAATTGACTATCTCGAAAGGCTTTCATTGGTTCTGGATTTTGACATTCAACTTAATCATCTTGAAAAATAATGTAATAATATTTCAATTAATTATGAAAACAATTGTAAAAGAATGGGTTGGAAAATCAAGTGATTCTTCACATGCCACTTATAAGGAATTTAAAAACAAAAAGGATGCAACACAATATATAGAAAAAGAACAAAGGTTTCTGAAAGTTCATTCTGTTCAGAATTCTGAAATTGCTTATTTTTTTGAAATTTCTTAAATAGAAAGTGTTTAGTTTCCTGATTCAATAGACTATCTTTAAAAACTTTCAATAGGTTTATTGATATTGTAATTAAACATTGGATTCAAGATATAAATACTTTATAATTTCAGTTTTATATGACAGATGTACATGATAAAGAAACAAGAAGTTATAATATGAGCCTCATCAAAAGTAAGAATACTAAACCTGAGATGCTGGTTAGGAAATTTTTGTTTGCCAATGGATTTAGATACAGAATACATGATAAGAAGTTACCCGGAAAACCGGATACCGTCCTTCCCAAATATAAAACCGTAATCTTTGTAAATGGCTGTTTCTGGCACGGACACGAGAATTGTAAATATTTCACACTACCCAAAACCAGAACTGTATGGTGGAAAAATAAGATAGATAAGAATATTCTTAATGATACTCTAATGCAAACTCAACTTAAAGAAATGGGATACAAAGTTATAATAATCTGGAGCTGTAAAATTAAGGATAAAAGTATATTCGATTTTCTTATTGAACAGATCAAAGATTAAGTTAAACATACAGTAAACATCATTTCTTTGAAAAAATGATAATTTTTTATTAAAATAGTTTATATTTGCAGGTTAAATCATTATATAGTAAATTGGCAAAATAATATGATTTAATTTTTCAATACTTTAATTCAAACATAAATATAACTATCGTATTTATTCAAATGGAAAATACAAATAACACTGATTTTAAAGCTATTGACTTCTTTTGTGGCGGTGGTGGAATGACATACGGTCTTAGACAAGCAGACATAAAAGTGATTGCAGGAGTTGATTTTGATAAGGATGCAAAAGAGACCTATGAATTTAATAATCCCGGATCTGAATTTATACTTGCTGATGTTAATGAGTTGAAAGAAGAATATTTCGAAGAAAAATTCGGATTGACTCGAAATGATGACAAATTGATAATGGCTGGATGTAGCCCTTGTCAATTTTATAGTATTATTAAAGCGCCTAAAGATAAAGCAAAAAAATCCAAAGACTTATTACTCCAATTTCAGCGTTTTGTTGATTATTACAATCCAGGATATGTATTGGTTGAAAATGTACCCGGGATAATGACGAATAAAGATACAGTCCTTCCTGAATTTTTAGAATTTCTTAAAAAAAAGCATTACAAAACAGTTATGAAAGTAATCAATATGAAAGACTATGGTGTACCGCAAAGCAGACGTCGTTTTTCATTAATAGCAACTCGTTTAGATAGAGAAATATCATTACCAGAAAAAGATAAAGAAATCAAGAGATTTTGTGATTGTCTGGGTGTAGAAAACGGTTTTCCTGAAATACCTGCAGGACATAATGACCCTACAGATTTTGCAAATACAGTAGCAGGATTACAGGAAAAAAATAAAAAACGTCTTGCTAAAACTAAAAAAGATGGCGGAACACGTGTAGCTTGGAAGGATGATCCTGAGTTACAGTTAGTATGTTATATCGGCAAAGATAATTCATTTAAAGACGTTTACGGACGTATGTTTTGGGAACGTCCTTCTTCAACCATTACTACTAAATTTTTAAATATATCAAACGGAAGATTTGCACATCCGTTTGAAGACAGAGCAATTTCAATAAGAGAAGGTGCAGTACTTCAATCTTTTCCCATTAATTATGTTTTTAAAACAACAAGTATTGCTACAGCTGCCAAATTAATTGGAAATGCAGTGCCTCCAGAATACGCACGAAGAGTTGGTGAAATAATAATAGAAAAAAGATAGTATGGCTCAATTTAGAACAAAAGCTCGTGCTGTGGACTTATTAGGTAAAGGACAAATTGCCGATTTACCGACTGCTATTACTGAACTATGGAAAAACGGTTATGATGCTTATGCAGATAATCTAAAAGCGGAGTTATATCTTGAAAACTATATAGGCAAATCTAAACCCTATTTTCTAATATCGGATGATGGGAAAGGTATGTCCGAAGATGATATACTCGAGAAATGGCTTGTTTTGGGAACTGATTCTAAATCAAGAGCACAACTTGAAAAAGAACCATCTATTGAAACTTTGTGGAAAGAACCAAGAATAAAAGCAGGAGAAAAAGGTATTGGTCGTCTTTCTGTAGCATATCTTGGTAATCCAATGTTAATGTTGACAAAAAAGCGAAATAGTCCATTGCAAGCTATGTTCTTTGATTGGAGACTATTGGAAAATTACAATCTTTTTCTTGACGACATTATAATTCCAATACGAGAAATCAATTTTCAGGAAGACTTCGATACCATTTTTGATTTATTGAAAAACGAATTTTTAAAGAATTTTGAAAATAAGGGAAATTTTAGTAAATTAGAAATTTGGGAAAATAAACAAATAAAACTTAGAGATGAAATAATACTTTCAACTGAAAATGCTACAATTGAGGAAAGTTTAAAAAAGAAGATACTTGAAGATATTAATAATCTTATTGAAGATAATGGTACAAAATTTATTATTTTTGAACCTATTCAGCAATTAATTGAAATAGGAAGTAAAGATGAAGATAACTTGGAAGATAGAAAGTTTGTTCTTTCCAGTCTAACTGGGTTCACAAACCCATTTAAAGAAGAAAATATTTTAAATGTCAAAACAGCTTTTCTTGTACATAGTAATCAATATGAAGTCTATGATTTACTAATATCTCAAGGCAATTTTTTCGATAAAAATGACTTTAAATTAGCAGACGTATTGATAAAAGGTGAGTTTGATGGAGATAGAGGGTTTACAGGTACAATTAGAATTTATAATGAAGAGCCATTTGAATACAAGTATCGAAGTCCAAGAAGAAGAGATTCAAGGAAATTTTATGGAAAAATCCCAATTGAATTGGGGTATTCTCAAGGAGAAAAAAAATCAACTGTACTTGATGAAATATCATTCAAAAAAATAGGAGAGAAAATTGATAATTATGGAGGTTTATATATATATAGAGATAATTTTAGAGTTTTGCCATATGGACGAGAAAATGCCGATTTTTTAGGTTTTGAGGAAAGGCGATCTAAGAGAGCTGGAACATATTATTTTTCGTATAGAAGAATGTTCGGGTTCATAGATATAAGTCGAGAGAGAAATAATAATCTTATTGATAAATCAAGTAGGGAGGGCTTAATAAATAACACCCAATTTAGAAGTTTTGTTGATGATGCACAGAATTTTTTCAAAGCACTTGCATTAGAGTATTTTGCAACAGAAGCTAAGCAATCTTTATTTATAGATAAGAAAAAAGAATTAAATGAACGATACGAACTACTAAAAACAGACAAAGAAAGAGAAAAAGAAGAAAAGAATGCTTTTACGAAGTCATTGACAGAATACCCTGAGAAATTGTCTCAATATGAAAAGACATATTTTAATACACTTCAAGAACTCGAAGAGCATTTAAAACTAGCTAGTATCAAATATTTGGAATTAGAAAATATATTAAAACGAATTCACATGCTCGATGCAGAGTATATCAATTTACTTCCTAAAACACCAAAAAGGTATTCTCCAACAGATGCACAACTAGATAGATTGGAAAAGTATGAAACTCAGCTTTTAGAATTCCAAGAAAAACTGAAATACAAAAAGACTCCGTTACTTCAAAAGTCACAAAACAAGTTTGATTTGAAAGAATTAATTAATGATTTTTCTAATAGATCTGAGTCACTTTTCATTGAATTAAATAAGAGTATTATTGAAAATAAAAATATTCTTTCGGATTCAGTGAAAAGAATCCTTTCTGAATATAATTCTAGGTCCGAGAAAACCTTATCTGAATTTAATTTTGAAAAAAATAGTCTGATTAATAGAATAAATTCCAAAAATGACTTAAATGAATTTTATACTCTAATTGATCAAAAGTATAATGACCTTTTTTCAGTTTCTCAAAAAAAACTTTTCCCAATTGCTGAACATATCAAAAAATTGAATTTTGATTTTGATGAAGAATCTCTTCAAGGAATATATAAGTCTGATTATGATGATATGAAAAAGAATTGGGAGCAAACAAGTGAAATGGCTCAGCTTGGAATAGCTGTTGAAATTATAGACCATGAGTTCAATCATTTATATGCAACAATTAATCACTCAATGAATAATTTATACAATAATGATTTGTTTAAATCATCAATTGAATTTAACTATTTGACCGACAATATTAAACAACTCGAAAATAAATATGAATTATTGTCCCCATTATATAGAAGTACTAATTCTCCCGCAAAAGAAATCCAAAATCTTAACATAATAAACTATCTTAGGAGGTTTTTTAAAAACTCTATAGAAGGTTATCCAATAGATATAGAGCCAACACAACGTTTTTTAAATCAAACTATTTATATTAAGGAACCTATTATTTATACAGTGTACATCAATATAATTAATAATGCTATTTATTGGATGAGAAACTCTGAAAAAAGAGTGATAAAATTCGATTATCTTCAAGAGACTAAAGAGTTTGTAATAATAAATTCTGGCGTTAGAATTGAAAATCATAGATTATCAAAAATATTTCAACTGTTTTATTCTAATCGACCGAATGGTAGAGGTATTGGTTTATATCTTGCAAAAAAGAGTTTAAATGAATATAATTATGATATTTACGCAACTAATGACAACCACTATAATATCTTAAATGGTGCTTGCTTTGTTATCAAACCCTTAAAATGAATAATATGTTCGCAGACACTGCAATACAAATCATTAATGAATCCATTAAATCAGCTATTTTTATAGATGAAAATGCAAGAGAACCATTCAAAGAAAAACAAAATCCAGAAACATTAGAAGATAGATTATCTGTTGAGCTTTTTAATGACTTTGAAAAAGTAGGGATTTCATTGTCAATTCACAAGTTTGTACCCAATGATATTTTAAATGATAAGAAAAAAGAATTTTTCTTCCAAGATCGTGACTTAGTACTTCTAGATTGGAAGTTAGAAAAGAATGACGGTGAAGAATATGCTCTTAAGGTGGGTTCTAAAAATTCATTTTTTTGATTTTCCCCAGACACAAAATAG
>CAZCBG010000016.1:0-51203 GCA_964496885.1 uncultured Bacteroides sp.
ATTCATTTACAATCTGATAGATAAAACGACTCATATCACCTCCTGAAAATTCATCCGCTTCGGTATTGTATAAAATAGAAATCTTTTTGGCCCTTTGTAGCAGGCGATAAAAATGATAAGCAAAGATAGCATCTTTGTCTGCATAATCGGGCAAACCAAACTGACGTTTAATATCAAGAGGAACAAAGGAATTAAAGCTCCTGGAAGCAGGTAAAATACCTTCATTTACTGATAGCATAATAATGTTTTCAAAATCCAGGGTTCTGGTTTCCAACATCCCCATGATTTGTAATCCTTCCAATGGTTCACCATAAAATGGAATGCTGGTGAGTGCAGCCAGACGGGTAAAAATTTTTCGGAATGTCCTAAGCGTAATAAAAGATTGCTGCATTTCGGGTAAACTATCCAATTGAAAAAGCAATTTTGCAAAGTGATAGAGGTATTCGTCTTCCAGAAAACGATCTTTTTCATCCATAAACCGAGAATGCAATCGGTCAATTAAACCTTTTAAATGAAAAATGGCATCTTTAGGTCTTTCCCAAACCAAAAAGACATTGCTGATAACCGCATCATCTTTAGGAATAATGCTTTGTATCCGCTTGATCAATTCTGATGAATCATAGAAAATACGATTGGAAATGCCGATATTTTTTATGATTCCTTCAAAATCAAATTCACTCATCAGGTAGGGATGGCTCAACACCTTGCTGATGTCTTTAAAATAAAAACCATTCTGACCTTTTTCGGGATTAGCTAAGCGTATTCTGTTTTCGTGCATTAACAATATTGCATCTACTAAATTGTACAAAACAGCATGTTTAAATGGCAAACCCATGGTAACATTGAAAGCTTTAGCTTCTTCGGGCACGCTATGCAAAACAGGAATCAGTAGATTTTCGTCATTCAACACCAATGCAGTCTGTTCTAAATTCCCTTTTTCGTTGTAGATATCTTTCAGCAAATTGCCGGCATACTTCACCTGCCCTATTTTCATGGGAACACCAATGATATTGATTTCTTTTTTATCTGTTTTTAAATCATTACCTATCCATTCAAAGTCCGCATTTAACCATAATTCAGCATATTTTCGTAAAAACTTACCAGCTTCCTGTTGGGGATTGCGAAGATAATATTCATCGGCATCCCACAATGTTTTGGCAATACCCTCTTTGCAAAGGTATTTGATAATGCTTTCTTCGGAAGTTGTTAAGGCATTGAAACCTGCAAATACAAGATGTTTCCATTGAATATTCACGATTTTATCTGCTATGTTTTCGGCCGCATAACGGTAGAGATGTCCCTGATAAGACTGATTACGAGCCAGTAAACGTTCATTCAGCAATTGATAATACGTAAAAAGGGAATTATAAAACTTCAGGTATTTTTGCTGAAACGCTGTCAGTTCTTTGCCATCCAGATTCCAAAGGCTGATGGCTTTGGTTTCGCTCAGGAAACTGAATAAACTTTTGGCATCTACGAGGTATAAATCAATTTCATTAAAATCGTGGAGCATCATTTCTCCCATGCTCATAAACTCATCGAAACTGCGGGCTTCTGATTTTTCCAGTTCAAGATGAATGTTGTACAAATCAAACAGTAGACTCACATTATCAGTAATTACCTTATCTGATATTGTGGCAATAAAGTCTTCAACTGCAAATATTTGCGGTGACCAGATATGCTTTTGCGCCCTCTCAGAAATAAATTTCTTTAAGTAAAGGCTTGCCCTGCGGTTGGGTAAAATGATACAAACAGTTTCCAGTTCATTTTGGTAGTTATCGTAAATATAATCCGCTGTTTTTTTTAGGAATGTTTTCATCATTAGTTTATATGTCAGCTTTGATGCAAAAAAGCTTCAGCCGTTTGCAGTTGTTGGATAGTACCCAGATCGAACCAATAATCATCATCGTGTATATAGGCTTTTATGCTTTCCGTTGCAGCTAAACGAAGATAGACATCAATAATGGAAAACTTTGCTTTTTTAGGCATTTTTTCGAAAATTGAAGGGTCAATCACTTGAACACCACTAAAAGCAAAAGGAAATAAGTTTTTTCTTTCAGCGTTGATTAATTTCAATTCCTGTGTAAGCACATTTTCCCAACCTGATAATTGGGAATCTTTATCAAACAACAAATAGCGGGAAGTCTTTCTATTCCTAACGGCTAAAGTAGCCAGTGCTTTATTCTCAAGATGCTGACGAAAAAGCTTTACAAGATCTATATTCGATAAAATATCTACATTGTAAACAAAAAAAGCTTGTCCATCTTTAAAAAACTTAGCTGCATTTTTCAATCCACCTCCGGTATCGAGCAATAATCTTCTTTCATCCGAAAAATGAATAGGAAGGCCAAAATCATACATTGCAAGGTATTGGCGCAATTCATCGGCAAAATGATGCAAATTCACTACGATCTCAGTAACACCTGCTGCAATCATTTTTTTTATAACACCGGCTATCATGGGTTCTCCATTTAATTCTACCAACGCCTTGGGTCTGTCGTCGGTTAGTGGTTTCAGTCGAGAACCCAGGCCAGCAGCAAATATCATTGCTTTCATTTTTAGGGATATTTAGTTATTGGGTTATTAAGTTAATAGGTTAATAGGTTATTGAGTTATTGAGTTATTGGTTGTGAGGGATTTAGACTGAAGGCTTTTAGGCTGTAAGAAATTCTTAATTACCTAATAAGCAATTAACCTAAAGTCTAAAAACCTATTTTCTAATAAACTGCTTTCGCAATCTTTACAATATTGTCCGATTTTCCCATGGTGTAAAAATGGATGATAGGAACCTCATGAGTTATTAATTCCTTGCATTGACGTATGCTCCATTCAACACCCACGTTTCTTACTTCGGCATCTGTTTTGCATTTTATCACTTCATTGGCCAGTTCTTCTGGCAAATCAATGTGAAAAGTCTGAGGCAAAATACTTAAATGCGATTTTACAGAAATTGGTTTGATACCTGGCACAATAGGTACATTTATTCCTTTTTGTCGACAAGCTTCTACAAAGCTAAAATACTTTTCATTATCAAAAAACATCTGGGTAACAATATATTGAGCTCCTGCATCAATTTTCGCTTTAAGGAATTCCAGGTCGAGTTCCATATTGGGAGCTTCGCAGTGTTTTTCAGGGTAGGCAGCAACTCCACAAACAAAATGGGTAGGCGTAGAATTTTCAATTTCATTGTCAATGTATTTTCCTCGATTCATATCCATTATTTGCCTCAGTAAATCAATGGAATGTGCGTGTCCTCCCGGTTCCTGAGTAAATCTTCCTGTTGATTTATCGGCATCCCCTCTTACAACCAGAATATTATCAATTCCTATAAAATCAAGGTCTATCAAGGCATTTTCAGTTTCTTCCTTATTAAAGCCTGAACATATCATATGTGGAACTACAGGTGTTTTGTAACGGTTCATCACAGAAGCTGCAATTCCGACAGTACCCGGTCTTTTTCTAACAACCCTGGGTTCCAGTAAACCATTGGGGTGTTTTTTGTACACAACTTCTTCGCGATGATAAGTAACATTGATATATTGAGGCATAAATTCCATCAAAGGATCGATGGTATCATATATCGATTGAATATTATTTCCTTTTAAAGGAGGCAATAATTCAAAAGAAAACAAGGTTTTGTTTGTATTGGAAAGGATTTCGGTAATAAGCATATTAATTGTAATTTAAATTTGGTAGTAATAATTTCTCTGCTTCTTCAAAAGAAATGTTTTTTCGTTTTGCATAATCGGCCACTTGTACTTCATCTATTCGTCCAACATTAAAATACTGGGACTGAGGATTGGCAAATATATATCCACTTACCGTTGCAATGGGATACATGGCAAAACTTTCAGTAAGGCTCACGCCTATCTTCTTTTCAGCATCCAGCAACTCAAAAATGCATTGTTTTTCGGAATGTTCAGGACAAGCTGGATAGCCTGGTGCTGGGCGGATACCTTTGTATTTTTCTTTGAGCGTTTCTTCCATCGTTAGTGCTTCATCCGTTGCAAAAGCCCAATATTCGGTTCTTATTTTGTAATGTAATAATTCAGTAAAAGCTTCTGCCAAACGGTCGGCTAAAATCTTTATCATAATGGCATTGTATTCATCACCACTGCGTTTGTAGTCTTCTACATGTTGTTCTATATCAAGCCCAGCAGTTACCACAAAAATAGCGATATAATCTGTTTTTTTAGTTTCTGCAGCTGCAATAAAATCCGATAGGCAGAGATTCGGAACTCCAGGGATTTTCTGTTCCTGATTTCTTAAAAAATGAATAGCTGAAAGTTGAGTGGTTTTGTTTTCATCAGCAAATAATTCAATATCATCACCAATTGAATGGCAAGGAAAAATACCAAAAGCTGCATTGGCGGTTAACATCTTTTCAGTGATAATTCTATCCAAGAGCTCCAATGCATCATCGTATAGTTTTTTAGCCTCTTCTCCTTTTACCGGATCAGCGAAAATGGCAGGATATTTTCCCTGCAACTGCCATTCGTAGAAAAAGAAAGTCCAGTCGATATAAGCTGCAATTTCTTTCAATGGATAAGAAAGAAGATATTGAACAACTGTCTGTTTTGGAACAGCAATATTTATTTCATCCCATTTAATTCTCAATTTATTGCTGCGTGCTTCAGCCAGGGAAATATAACCTTCCCTTTTTGTTTTTGTAGCCTGGTATTGTTCTCTGATTTCCTGGTATTCCTTTTGGGTTGATTGTATCAGTTCATCTTTTAATCCAGCAGATAAAAGCTTGGCACTTACCCCAACACTTCGTGAAGCATCTTTTACATGCAAAACAGGAAAATCATAATTTGGTGCAATTTTAACTGCAGTATGTATTTTGGAAGTCGTTGCCCCTCCTATTAATATGGGAATATTTAATTTCAATCGTTGAAATTCTTTAGCAATATGAACCATTTCTTCGAGTGAAGGAGTTATTAATCCACTTAAACCTACCAAATCAACATTTTCGGCAATGGCAGCCTGAATAATTTTATCTGAAGGCACCATTACACCTAAATCAATGACTTCAAAATTATTACAGGCCATCACCACTCCTACTATGTTTTTCCCAATATCATGCACATCACCCTTGACGGTAGCCAATAATACTTTACCAGCAGAAGTACTAACTTTCCCTTCATTTTCTTTTTCAATATAGGGTAGCAAAACAGCAACTGCTTTTTTCATTACCCTGGCACTTTTAACGACCTGAGGCAAGAACATTTTTCCTTTACCAAACAAATCGCCCACTATGTTCATTCCATCCATCAGTGGCCCTTCTATTACATTGAGGGCTTTGTCGAAGTTTAAGCGAGCTTCTTCTGTATCAGCTTCTATGTATTCTGTGATGCCTTTTATTAAAGAATGGGTTAATCTTTCATTGACAGGTAAATTGCGCCATTCTATAATTATTTCTTCTTTGGTCCTAGAATCTGAATTGTTTTCAGCAAAAAGTATCAAACGCTCTGTAGCATCTTTGCGACGGTTCAAAATAACATCTTCTAGTAATTGAAGTAAATCTCCCGGAATTTCATCATAAATAGGTAAATTTCCTGCATTTACAATCCCCATGTCCATACCTGCATCAATCGCATGGTACAAAAAGGCAGTATTCATTGCTTCACGGATATAATCGTTACCGCGAAAAGAAAATGAAAGATTGCTGATTCCTCCGCTTACTTTGGCAAAAGGTAAATTTTCTTTGATCCAGCGAATGGTTTTGATAAAATCTACTGCATAATTATTATGCTCATCCATCCCAGTGGCAATGGTCAGTATATTAGGATCAAAGATAATATCTTCAGGCAAAAAATGAAGTTGAAGGGTTAAAATATCATAAGCACGTTGGCAAACTTCGATTTTCCGTTCAAAGTCAACAGCCTGGCCTTGTTCGTCGAAAGCCATTACTATCACAGCAGCACCGTATTGTTTGATTTTTTTTGCTTTTTCAATAAAATCGGCTTCTCCTTCTTTTAGACTTATAGAATTTACAATAGATTTCCCCTGCAGGCATTTTAAGCCTGCTTCAATCACTTCCCATTTTGATGAGTCTATCATAACCGGAATGCGCGCAATATCAGGATCAGCAGCTAAAAGATTCAGAAAGGTATGCATTTCTTTTTTTGCATCCAGCATGGCATCGTCCAGGTTTACGTCCAATACCTGTGCACCACCTTCAACCTGGTGACGTGCGACACTGAGCGCTTCTTCATATTTTTCTTCACGAATCAGACGGGCAAATTTCTTAGATCCTGATACATTGGTTCTCTCACCAATATTGATAAAATTTGAGGTCTTATCGATGCTTAATGATTCCAACCCACTTACCTTTGTGATATGTTCCAATGCCAACAACTTTCGGGGTTTTGCAATTGCAGCGGCTTTAGAGAATAGGCGGATGTGTTCGGGTGTGGTACCGCAGCAACCTCCCACAATGTTAACAAATCCATTTTCAATAAAATCCTTAATATCGACTACCATCGCTTCCGGTGTTTCGTCATATTCTCCGAACTGATTCGGCAAACCAGCATTAGGGTAAGCGCTGGTATGAAATCTTGTTTTCTGAGAAATTTCTTCTATGTGTGGACGCATTTCTCTGGCTCCCAATGCACAATTCAAGCCAATGCTCAACAAATCGATGTGAGACATTGAATTGATAAATGCTTCTACAGTCTGACCCGACAAGGTTCTTCCACTTGCATCGGTAATGGTTCCTGAAACCATTAATGGTAATCGCATGTTTTTTTCTTTAAGGGCTTCTTCTACAGCATACAAAGCTGCTTTTGCATTTAAGGTGTCGAAAATGGTTTCAATCAAAAGTAAATCGACACCACCTTCAATTAATCCTAAGCATTGCTCTTTGTAGGCCTCAACTAAGTCGTCGAATAAAACAGCTCTATAACCTGGATTATTAACATCAGGAGATAAGGAAGCCGTTTTATTGGTCGGCCCAATAGCACCTGCTACAAAACGTGGTTTATCAGGATTGATCAATGTATATTTATCGGCAGCAGCACGTGCGATTTTAGCTGCTTCTATGTTTAATTCATAGGCAAGTTTTGCCATACTGTAATCAGCCAGGGAAATTCGGTTCGAATTAAAGGTATTCGTTTCAATGATATCAGCACCTGCTTCCAGATATTGCTCATGGATTCCCTGTATGACATCTGGCCGTGTAATAGAAAGCAAATCGTTATTTCCTTTCAGATCGGAAGGATAATCTATGAAACGTCCTCCACGATAATCTTCTTCTGATAATCGATACCGTTGAATCATAGTGCCCATTGCACCATCAATAACTAATACCCGGTGCGAAAGTTCCAATAGTATATTTTTAATCATAATCTGATTGATTTATTCAATCTATTTTAACAAAAGAAAACATAAAATGTTATAATATTAAAAGTATAAATATTAATTATTGTATATTTAGTTATTAGGTTATTAGGTTATTGAGTTATTGGGGTATTGAGTTGTTAAAAAAAACGATTTATTAAATTTCTAATGAGTTAATATGCAAATTTACCATTCCTTATTCTTAATTCATTATTCCTAATTATCAACAGCCTAATCACCTACAATCGATTAATTAATTCCTCATATTCAGGGACTTCCTCCAGAAATTGATACGTTGCATTTTCATGATTAATTATACAGCAATAATGCTGCAACCCATTCGTAACCATCAGATAATTAACCTTGAGTGTCATATTGTAGCGGGCTATCTGATCAAAAACATCATTTGTAATGTTTACTGTCGGTGCTTTGCATTCTACAATGAGTTTTGGAAGACCATCTTTAGTATAAATCAAAATATCTGATCTTTTCCTGAGTCCATTAACACTGAGTCCTTTTTCAACAGCTATCAAGCTTACAGGATATTTTTTTTCATTGATTAAATATGCAATGCAGTGTTGTCTTACCCATTCTTCGTCGGTTAATGTCACATATTTTCTTCGGATTACATCAAATATTTCCTCAGTTTTCAATCCATTTCGAATTTTAAATGCAAAAGTTGGAAAACCAAGTTGAATCATAAGTTCATTATTATATATTTTTTTTACAAATCTACAATCTTTTTCTTAATTGATTGCCTTTTGTATGAAAAGGAATACTAATTTTACAAAAAATTGCAAACCTAAATAAAGCAGTTTAAAAAGAAACTACCAAAAGAATTAGATAATAATATTCTTTTTAATTGGCATAATGCGAAACCTAAATTCAAATATTAAATTAATTAAATTTTAATGAAATTCTACAATAATCCTATTATCAATAGATCCTTAATTTTAGCTTCAGTTTTTTCTCCTTTATTTTCAATGAGTCAGATTATTTATACTGAAACCAGTAATTCTCCTCAAACACTTAGGTTTGATGCTTATAATGTAACTGAAAAAACTTACAATACAAAAATGACAGGTTCTAGCTATATATACGAAGACTGGCAACTTTCAGATATTAAAATGACTTCAGATTCAGGCATCATTCAAAATCTTATGATTAAAATTGATGTTTTGTACAATGTTATAGAAATTAAGAAAGATGAAGAAATAAAAATATTACCTGCCAGTCAAACTATTTTATTAAAGTTAAAAGACAAAAATGAAGTTTTTATCACAAAAAATGCCTTGGGAGATTACCTATTAAATGGCTTTTCTAAAATAATTTACAATGGAAAAACATCCTTGTTGTGTAACTTTTCAGCAAAGGTAAAAGAAGCTAAGTACAATGAAGCATTGGCAGTTGGAAACAGAGACGATGAATTGATAATAGTGAAAAATTATTACTTTTTTATAAATAATGAGCTTACATTAGTAGAAAGAAACAAAAAGAAGTTTTTAAAATCATTTGCTTCAAATCCAAGTATTCAGGAATTTATTAAAGAAAAAGACATATCTCCTAAAAATGAAAATGATTTAGTAATTTTATTAAAGTATATTGATTCAATCCTTTGATATTTTGAAAAAAAAATCTTACATCCTTCTATTTTTACTCATTTTTCCTTTCATTGCATTTGAACAGATTGCAAAGGATACTTCAACTGTTTCAAATAGAAAAGAAAAACAAATTAAAGGCTGGAGTTTTGGCGCCATTCCTGCCATAGCTTTTGATTCTGATATAGGATTTAAATATGGAGCAGTTGTCAATCTTTTTGATTACGGTAATGGAAGTATTTATCCTGACTATCGGCATTCCATCTATCTGGAATGGTCTAGAACCACTAAAGGCAGTGGTATCAATCAGATAACCTATGATACAAAATACCTGATCAAAGGCATTCGGTTTACAGGAGATTTGAGTTATTTTCAGGAACAGGCTTTGGATTTTTATGGCTTTAACGGATACAAAGCTAATTACAATCATAGCTTTGAAGATGACAATCCTAATAATCCTGCCTATTTGTCGCGAATGTATTACCGTATCGACAGGCAATTGTTCCGTCTGTGTTTTGATTTTCTGAGTTTACGCAAAGACAGAGCTATACAATGGGTGCTTGGATATGGATTATATGATAACAACATTGGTAAAGTTGATATTAATAAACTCAATGAAGGTAGAGATGCTAGTAACCTTCTTCCTGCTGTTGACAGCACCACCAGCTTATTTGAGAAATACAAAAACTGGGGAATTATTCCAAAAGATCAACAAGAAGGTGGTAGCACTCAAATCATTAAATTAGGATTGGTTTACGATAGCCGTGATAATGAATCTAATCCGATGAAAGGGATTTGGTCAGAAGCTTTATTGCTACTTTCGCCATCTATGATTGGCAATAAATTCAATTATGCTCAGATTGCTATAAGTCATCGCCAATATTTTACATTAAAAAAAGAAGTACTTAACTTAGCTTACCGACTTGCCTATCAGGGAAAAATTGCAGGCGAAATGCCTTTTTATATGTTGCCTTTTTTATTTGCTTCCAACAAACCAACCCGTGATGGTTTAGGTGGTGCCAAAACTGTTAGGGGTATCTTGCGGAACCGTTTAGTTGGAGAAGGTATGTTATATGGGAATTTCGAATTGAGATGGAAATTTATACGTACACGTTTATTGAAACAAAACTTTTATATTGCCATAAGTAGCTTTACTGATATAGGACAAGTAATTCAACCTTACAATTTTGCAAAAACAAATATTCCTTTAAATTACAATATTGACTCTAATGTCGAAAGTATGCATATTGGCTATGGGGGCAGTTTGCATTTCGTATTAAATTCAAATTTTGTATTGAACTTTACTTATGGTAAAGCTTATGATCCACAAGACGGTAATTCAGCTCTTTACATCAACCTTAATTATTTATTCTAAGTTATTATTTTTCCCACTTAATGTTTTTCGAATCAGCAATTCCTATTCTTTCAAAAAAAATTGTAAATTTGTAAAATATTTAGTACAAATTAGGTTTAGGTATGAAGACAAAAGAAGAAATTGTTGAAAACTGGCTACCACGCTACACAGGAACTGAATTACAAGATTTTGGCAAATATATTTTATTGGTAAACTTTTCGAAATACCTTGAAATGTTTGCTGAGAAATTCAAAGTTCCTATCAAAGGAAATGAAAAAGCAATGCAGAGTGCTACTGCTAATAACATAACTATCATTAACTTTGGAATGGGAAGTGCAAATGCTGCTACTATTATGGACTTATTAAGTGCAGTACATCCTAAAGCTGTATTATTTCTCGGTAAATGTGGAGGTTTAAAAAAGAAAAATAATTTAGGTGACTTAATACTTCCTATTGCTGCTATAAGAGGTGAAGGAACATCAAGAGATTATTTCCCTAAAGAAGTTCCTGCTTTACCAGCATTTAACCTTCAAAAAGCTATTTCAACTACTATACGCGACCACGACAGAGATTACTGGACAGGAACCGTTTACACCACCAATCGCAGGGTATGGGAACATGATGAAGATTTCAAAGAATACCTTCGCAAAATGCGAAGCATGGCTATAGATATGGAAACTGCAACAATATTTATTGTCGGCTTTTACAACCATATTCCTTCAGGTGCCTTACTTTTGGTTTCAGATCAGCCAATGATTTCAGAAGGAGTTAAAACAGAAGAGCTTGACAAAAAAGTTTCGGAAAATTTTTTATCAGAACATTTGGAAATTGGTATTGATTCGTTAAAACAATTGATTAATAAAGGTCAAACCGTTAAACATTTGTATTTTGATTATAACAATCAGTATTAACAGTAATCTTTATCATTGATTAGTGAACAGTTATCAATTATCAGTAGAAAGTTTTGAGTGAGCTGATTGTTGTATAAATAATTATTTTCGCGACTGATGATTTAAAAAAAATACATATTAATTTAGTTATCAATAAAATAACTTAAGTATTCTAAACTTATTATTCAATGAATTTTGATCAGATTCTTACAGATTTAAAAAATAAAATATATCATCCTATTTATTTATTAGCTGGTGAAGAGCCCTTTTACATTGATGAAATTGCTGATTTTATTGAGAAACACACATTAACCGACGACGAAAAAGAATTTAACCAAAGTGTATTATACGGTAAAGATGTTGATTCAGCTACAATTATCAACTATGCCAAACGATTTCCTATGATGGCTAATTATCAGGTTATCATTGTTAAAGAAGCGCAGGGAATTGAAAAAATTGAAGAATTAAACTCCTACCTTGAAAATATTCAAAATTCTACAATCTTAGTACTTTGTTATAAGTATAAAAAAATTGATGGTCGTACCATTTTTAAAAAGAATATTGAAAAAAAAGGTGTTTTTTTTGAATCTAAAAAGCTTTACGACAATGAAATACCTTTATGGATTACTAATTATTTAAAAAAGAAACAATTTCAAATATCAGCTGATGCGTGTAAATTACTTTCAGATTATCTTGGAACAGATTTACAGAAAATTGTAAATGAAATCACCAAACTTATCATCAATGTACCTCAAAATACGACCATCACACCAGAAATTATTGAAGAGAATATTGGTATAAGTAAGGATTTTAATGTTTTTGAATTGCAAAAGGCATTAGGAAATAAAGAAATTGTAAAAGCAAACCAGATTATTAATTATTTTGCTGCTAATCCCAAAGAAAACCCATTGGTTAAAATATTACCTATTTTGCATATTTTCTTTGTAAAAATACTTACCTATATTGAGTTGGTTGATAAATCACTTAAAAATGCTGCTTCAGTTTTGGGAGTTAATCCCTTTTTTATAAAAGATTTCACTGCAGCTTCACATAAATACAATAAAGAACAATTGCATCAAATTATTTCTTTATTAAGGGAGTACGATGTAAAATCTAAAGGTGTAGACAATGCTTCAACTTCAGATGGAGAATTGATGAAAGAATTGGTTTATAAAATTTTACATTAGTTTAATCGATTTATTCCATTGGTTTATCATTCGTAATTAATCAATATCTCTTTTTAATCAACAAATAGCTTTTATTGTGATTAAAATCTAGCATTTTATTGATACTATATTGCAAAAAAAATTAACTTTGCTAAATAATCAATAAGCAGAATCTTCTTAACGAATTACTTATATGTCTCTAACAAACAATCTATTAAAAACAATATTTATTGTTTTAATCTTCATTTTTCTTTCGAACAAATCAGCACATGCCCAATACGGAACGATAAAAGGCTTTGTTTATGAAAAAGAATCAGGAGAACCTGTTATTTTTACTACTGTTTTTCTAAAAAAGACAAGCTTTGGTGCAACGACTGATGTAAATGGTTTTTTTGCTATTTCAAAAATACCACCTGGAAACTATAAACTAAAGTTAAATTCATTAGGATACGATTCATTGGAAATGCAGATTAGCATTAAAGCAGATGAAATCATCACAAAAAAACTTCTTCTTGATAAAGCTGCATATAATTTAAATGTCGTGAGTATTACAGCAGAAAGAGAAGAAGCAAGGCAAGAGACCAAAACTTCGGTAACCAAAGTAACGCCAAAGCAGTTAAAGCAAATCCCAAGTATTGGTGGCCAACCTGATTTAGCTCAATATTTACAGGTAATTCCCGGTGTTGTTTTTACAGGAGATCAAGGTGGGCAATTATACATTAGAGGGGGCTCTCCTATTCAAAACAAGGTATTATTGGATGGAATGGTTATTTACAATCCATTTCACTCAATTGGACTATTTTCAGTATTTGAAACAGATATCATCAGAAATGCAGATGTGTATACTGGTGGATTTGGGGCAGAATATGGAGATAGAATTTCATCAGTGATGGATATTACAACCCGTGATGGAAATAAAAAACGTTTTGGAGGGAAATTTAACAGCAGCACTTTTGGTGCAGGTATCTTACTTGAAGGTCCTCTATCCAAAGAAAAAGATAATAATTCAAACTCAAGTTCTTTTATAATTTCTGCAAAAAACTCTTATTTAGCTCAGAGTTCTAAAATATTTTACAATTATATCGATACAGCAGGCTTACCCTTTAATTTTACTGATTTATATGCCAAAATATCTTTCGATGGTTCCAATGGAAGTAAGTTGAACTTATTTGGATTCCATTTTACGGATGATGTAAAAAACTATCAGGCATTAGCTGATTTCAATTGGAAAACCTCTGGTTTTGGAGCAAATTTCGTCGTAGCTCCGGGTAATTCAACTGTTTTGATGGAAGGTATTGTTTCTTATTCTGATTACCTGATTACAATGGTTGATAAAGATGCATTACCAAAACAAAGTGAAATTAACGGATTTAACATGGGACTTGACTTTACTTATTTTTTAGGCAAAGATCAGTTTAAATATGGCATTGAATTACAGGGTTTTAAAACTGATTACACTTTCTACAATGCTGTTAAAAGAGAACTCAAACAATCTGAAAGTACTACTGAAGTAGCTGGATATTTTAAATATAAATCAACTGTTGGAAAGTTTTTATTTGAACCAAGCTTAAGGTTTCAATATTACGCCTCGCTTTCAGAAATGTCGATTGAACCACGTTATGCTATGAAATTTTTACTTTCCGATAAAATACGCTTGAAATTTGCAGGTGGTTTCTATTCTCAAAACCTCATAGATGCAAAGTCCGATAGAGATGTTGTAAACCTTTTTTACGGATTCTTATCAGGGCCGGACAATTTACCTGAAAAATATAAAGGTGTAGCTGTAACAAGTAAATTACAAAAAGCACAACATGCCATCCTTGGAATAGAATATGACGTAATGGATCACCTGACTATTAATTTAGAAGCTTATTATAAAAACTTCTCTCAGTTGTCTAATATTAACAGAAATAAGATATTTGATGATGTAGACCCCTATAATGATCCCTCAAGCCTAAGTTATAAACCTGAATACCTGCGAAAAGATTTTATCATAGAGACAGGGAATGCTTATGGTATAGATTATTCGATGAAATACGATTTCAAGAGATTGTATGTTTGGGCAGTTTATTCATTGGGTTATGTTAACAGAACCGACGAATTACAGGATTATGTTCCGCATTATGATAGAAGACATAATGTAAATCTATTGGTATCTTATGTTATGGGTGGTAAATTAGACTGGGAATTAAATGTAAGATGGAATTATGGATCAGGTTTCCCTTTTACAAAAACTGCAGGAAATTATGAAAAGTTACAATTTGAAGATATCAATCAGAATATTACAACAACCAATGGCGAAATTGGCACACTTTATGATGAGTTAAATAATGGAAGACTCCCTGAATACCATCGTTTAGATATTTCATTGAAAAAGAAATTTGAAATTGCAAAAAACTCCACATTAGAAACCAATATAAGCATTACCAATGCCTACAATAGGGAAAATCTTTTCTATTATAATACACTCAGAAATGAACGCGTAGATCAACTCCCATTTATGCCAAGTGTTGGCATTAGTTTGAGCTTTTAAAGTTTAATCCATACTCAATAAGTTCAATTTTATGATAAGTTTTGAAGAGGCATTGAAAATAGTCTTAAACGCTGCGCAGCATACACACATTGAAGAAGTTGATATGCTCAGTTCCATCGAAAGGGTATTGGCTGAGGATATCATTTCTGATGTAGACATGCCTCCTTTCGATAAATCAGCTGTTGATGGATTTGCCTGTCGAAGGATTGATTTTAATAAAAAAATGGAACTTAAAATCATTGAAATTATTCCTGCAGGTAAATGTCCTGAAAATCCAATTTCTGAGGGGGAATGTTCAAAAATAATGACAGGAGCCATGCTTCCTCAGGGTGCAAATTGCGTTGTAATGGTTGAAGATACAAATGTAAAAGATAATACTGTCTTTTTCACAAAAGAAAATACAGCAGATAATATTTGTTATTTAGCAGAAGATGTTCGTATCAATGATCTCGTATTATCAAAATCTACTTTAATCAAGCCACAACATATAGCAGTATTAGCCTCAGTTGGTGTATGGAAACCTAAAGTATACAGCAAACCCAAACTTGGTATTATTTCTACTGGTGACGAATTGGTGGAACCCAATATGAAACCTGGACTTTCACAAATCAGAAATTCAAATGCATGGCAATTGATGGCACAAGCACAAAAAGCGGGTACAATAGCTCATTATGAAGGAATTGCAGCTGATAATAAGATCTCTACTTTTGATAAAATTACGGCTGCTTTACAAAAAAATGATATTGTTCTGCTTACAGGAGGCGTTTCAATGGGAGACTTTGATTATGTTCCCGAAATTATGCAAGAAATGGGTGTGAAAATACTTTTTAAAAGCATTGCAGTTCAACCAGGTAGACCCACTGTATTTGGAATAATTGACGATAAATACATTTTCGGTTTACCTGGAAATCCGGTTTCTTCATTTGTTCAGTTCGAAATGCTTGTAAAGCCTCTGATTCAAAAAATGATAGGGCTTGAATATAAAATGAATGATATGCTATTACCCATAGGTATTGACATTCATCGAAAAAAAACAGAACGTAAATCTTTTTTACCAGTAAGTATTCGAAATGGAGAAATATTTGCGGTTGAATACCATGGTTCTGCTCACATTCATTCGTACATTTATGCTGACGGTATCATAGCCATGGAAAAAGGAGTATTATCGTTGAAAAAAGGAGAAAATATTCATGTTAGACAACTATAACCGCAACTTAAACTATTTACGAATATCTGTTACAGACAGATGCAACCTTCGTTGTACTTACTGTATGCCCGAAGAAGGTGTAACACTTTTACCGCATAGTGGCATATTAAGTTTTGAGGAAATCAAAGAGGTTGTGATGGAAGCCGTTTTATTAGGTGTTGAAAAGGTAAGAATTACTGGCGGAGAACCATTGGTTAGAAAAGACATTGTTGTACTGATTAAAATGCTTGCATCCATAAATGGAATCAAAGATTTAAGTATGACTACAAACGGGATTTTACTTTCCAATTATGCAGCAGTTTTAAAGCAAAATGGTTTGCATAGGGTTAACATCAGTTTAGATACTTTAGATGCAAATAAGTTCAGCAAAATAACAAGAGGTGGTGATATTGAAAAAGTTAAGGAAGGCATTTTTGCAGCTAAAAAAGCTGGCCTCTTCCCTATCAAAATAAACTGTGTAATTAAAGATTCAAGTGAAGAATCTGATGCAAAGAATGTTCAGGAATTTTGCAGGATAAATGAATTGGAAGTACGTTTTATTCATCAGATGGATTTAAAAACCGGTCATTTTGCAATTGTAGAAGGTGGCGATGGTGGTGATTGTGAAAATTGCAATCGTTTGCGTTTAACTGCCGACGGCAAAATAAAACCTTGCTTATTCAACAACCTTGAGTTTGACATTCGTAAAATTGGAATAAAAGAAGCACTTTTGGCTGCTGCCTCACAAAAACCTGAATGCGGATCGTTTAATGCCATTAACCATTTTAACAATATTGGTGGGTGAAACAATCAGTAATTGGATAATTAGAAAAAGTAATTAGCTAATACCTAAAACCTACAATCAAATAAACTATTAATAATCAACAATAATACTTATTAACCATGTCCCAGTTAAGTCATACAGATGAGCAAGGAAAAGCCAATATGGTGGATGTAAGTTCAAAACCAGATCAACTTAGAACTGCAATTGCAATTGGGAGTATACGACTGCAGCCTGAGACCTTGCTTTTGATAAAGGAAAACCAGATTAAAAAAGGGGATGTACTTACTTTTGCAGAAATTGCAGGAATTCAAGGTGGAAAAAAAACAAGCGAACTCATCCCCCTCTGCCATCCATTAATGATTAGCAAGCTTGATGTAAAAGCCAGCCTTACTAATACTGGTGTTGAAGTAAAGAGTTTTGCCAAATGCACAGGGCAAACAGGTATCGAAATGGAAGCCCTGACTGCAGTGAGCATTGCTTTGCTTACAATCTATGATATGTGCAAAGCAGTTGATAAAAAAATGTGTATCGAAAGTATTTTTCTGTTGGAGAAAAAAAAGAGTGACTTAATTTAATTTATGCATTCTTTTATTACTTCCTTATCCCTTTTAGCCCTTGCCAATTCTAATTCTGCTGCATCAAAGAAATTGTTGAAATTGAGAGCATCAGCATCTAGATGACTTACACCTATGCAAAAACTAATTCTATAATCCTTATTTTCCGACAAACATTTAAAAGCATATTCCTTAAAAAAAAAGGTAAGTAGATTCATCGTTTCTTCAATTTCTGTTTTACGCTTATCAAGAAAAATCAAAGCAAATTCATCACCGAGACGATACCGGCATATTAAAGCCTTGCCTTTAAAAAACAGCTTCAATACATCAGAGAACTCCTTTAGAACCATATCACCAGTGTGAATACTGATACGGTTAAATGCTTTAAAGTTATTAATATCCAATATTACTAAAGCTAACTGATTTTTCTTATTTTTTTTAGTAAGGTATGATTTTAAATAGCTAAAATTAGGTAAATCTGTTAGTTCGTCTGTTGATGATAGCTTTTTAAAAAATAACATCCTTGCTAAAAAAAAAGCATTGGATACAATAAGAATTATTGAAAAAATCAGCAAAATATTCATACGCTAAAATCTACTTTTTTTCGCGCTGACGCAAAGGAAATTCCTTTTTTTGAAGATAATCATAACGTAAATTGCGGCCAGGTTGATAACATAAAGCAATGATAGAATCCTGAGCTTCTTTAATGGTGCTATATTCAGCAAAGTCAAGCGTTCTTATAATTGCCTCGAAAACCCTGATAGCACCAGAATGGTCGACCAACAAAATTCTTTTACCAAGACTTTTGTTCAATAAGTCAATAAAACTAAATGCAATTCTCCAATCGGCTTCCAGCAATGTTTCGCCTTCAGGATAATGATAAAAGCGGTTTTTAAACATTTTTGAAACTTTTGCTTTTACTTCAGCTGTGGGATCAGCGCCATGACCATATATCTTCATTGCTTGCTCCGTAATTTCATTTTTGTGCATAAAGGTCAATCCACCGTATTTCTGAGAATTTAAACCAAACATTGCATTGAAGGAAATATTAAAATAACCGGCTTCCTGTAAAAAATATCTGGCAGTTTGCTCTGTATTTTCGGATTCACTTCCATATACAGGCACAGGAATATCTTTAGACCATGACCATAGCGGAAAGCCACTCTTATCGAGAATATCCACAGCTACTTTAAAATCTTTACCTAATTCTCTTGCAGTAGCAACTCCTTCTTCTTTCAGAAAATTACTTTGAGCACCTGAAATACGTCTGTTTTTATCCCAGATGTCCCAAAAACCGCTACCCACAAATTCAGGATTCTCTCCACCCGATTCATGGATAGATTTTCCATGACGAACCATAATCACTTGCGTTTGATTTAAAGGTACGTAACCCTGAGGAAATAATGGAATGGCTTTTTCGTTGGGGAGCCAAACAATACCTTCCTTCATATTTAAACCACTTCCATCTTCCAACAATCTGCCGCTTGTTCTTTGTGTGCCATCTTCATTGGTGGCCATATCATTAGCTAATACAAGCTTAGTTCTGTAGCGCGACATGTGAGAGCCTACCACAGGTATATTCTGGGGACATAAAATGTCGTTAAATTTTGTCAAGCTAAAAGTTTGTAACAATAAACGACGAAAACTGTCGTTTTTAATTAAGCCATTCCATGCCAGATAAAACAAATGCACATCCCCATTTGGTATTTTGTGACGAATAAATTCATATTTACTTTTGATATAATTCTGAGGGGTCAAATCAGATTCAAGCGTCTTGAGAAAGAAATAAATATCTTTACTGATTACTTTTAAGTTATTAATCAGGTCAATATTTACATCATTTTCCGATAGATTTAATTTATCTTTGTATATCAGCTTTAAAAAAGCAATATCGTCCTTTACACTTTGTTCTGTATGGCAATTATGGAATTCGGCATGTTCACGCTGTTTGGATGAATGAAAATATTGATTATTTAATACTGGCGTTTCATCGGTTTCAGGTATTTGGGAGTTTTTCGTATTTTTTACTTCTTTCATTCTAAATTTTTAAATTAATCGGTAAAATTAATGTTTTTTTATGAAAAGAAAGCTCTCGTAAACTTTCTTATTACAAAAAAATCGTAAATTTATTTTACGGGTAAATTAAACAATTAACTTTAAAAACAGTTTTATAATTCCATATTCTTTTTGAAATTTTAAGCGTTTTTTTCTAATTTACATGTTATTCAAGTTTTTATCAATAATTAAGAAAATGATTATTGAAAGCGAAAAAACAACCATTTATACATATTTTATTCATCCTGTTTAACCTTAAATACCAATTCATTTATTGGTATCCCGTTTATATCTATTTTAATATCGTCAAACCATGCTCTGTCCTTTGAAACTGAAATTCCTATCAAAACTTCTGTAGGATCTTTATCAATTTTAATTTCAAAATGGCAGGGTATCCAAGTATATGGCATTTGAGGAAGATCTTTTCCCTGAAATCTGGCATTTGGAAATATCGGAGAACTGGGATTAGCTTTATAGCTTGAAGCACCTCCTAGATATTCCTTGTCTTTTTTGACAGTACACCAAATCCCAGCATTTGGCATTGCATTTGGCATTTTTATACTAACATAAACACCAATTGTACGCATTCCTTGATAATAAGATTTTGGAAGTTGCATATAATAGGAAGCTCCATCTTTGGGATGTTTTAATCTTACATACATCGAATGTTTACCTGAATAAGTCAGTGTGGTATCTATCATTAACATAGCCCCATCACTTACATCCTTCCATTGAAAAATTGTTTTTCCTGTAGTATCTACTATCTCAAAATTAAGGTCTAAATATTCTTGTTGAGCGACCATCATTGTCGGGAAAAATAAAATAATAAATCCTAGCGAAATCATCAAGGTTTTCATCGTTGAAAATTTAATAAATTAATAATGAGATAAAGGTAGTAAAATAATTACAGTACTTTTTAATAATAAGTTAACGGCAGTTTACAAAAAGTTAACGGCAAAAAAAAGGACAGAAAAAAATCTGTCCTTTTAAAATTTAATAAAAGTGTAAAACATTATTTTAACTTGATTTTCTTGCCTAAACTTAAAACGGCATCTTCATTTATCTTGTTTAACTTACAGATATCTTTTACTGTACATCCGTTATTACGGGCGATTTTTGACAATGTATCTCCACTCCTAACCTTGTAGGATGTGATTTTTTTTGGCTTTATCGTTTTCGTTTTTGCAATAACTTTATCTTTTACTGGAAGAGATTCATTAACCTGAGTAGAATCAACCGATGAAGAAGTATTCCCATCTTCATTCTGATAGACAATTGTAGTATTAGTATTTACTGGTGTATTTTCTTCTTCAGAAGGATCTTCAAAATACACTTTAATTCTTTTTCCTCTTTTGTTCTTTTTATATTTGAAATTTTTTGATTTGATAAATGTATTTTTATCAATAACCAAGGTATCGGATTTTAATTTAAAATTAGTATAATCCAATAGCTTAGCTGAATTAAAAGCATCGCCCAAGAAACGTGTTTCAAAATGAAGATGCGTAGTGGAAGCTCTTCCTGTTCGACCACCTAAACCAATTAAATCACCTGCTTTAACTTCCTGATTAACTTTTACTTTAATTGCATTTAAATGACCGTAGCAGGTTTCTAAGCCATTTTTATGCCGAATAACTATTAAATTTCCATATCCGCTGTAACGTTTGGCCATGCGAACTTCTCCATCAAAAGCACTGTAAACTTCATCATTCAGGGCTAGTTTAATATCTGTACCTGCGTGTACTCTTTTTCCTCGGTAACCAAAAGGTGAAATAATCTTGCCTTTATACGGAAATACAAATTGATGGTCTGTTTCATTGATCAAAGGAAGAATATAAGTAGTGTTTTTATTGAAAGCTTTATCGCTACTCAACTTTATATCTTTGTTGTTCCAAGTATTATATAATTTGGAAGGCATTTTATTCGTTGCTTTAGGCATTGGAAGCATAGCAGGAGTTTCAGAAATCGTTGTTATATCGCTAAAAACAGGTACATTTGTTCGCATGGCAAGCATTAACGAATCTGATGCTTTCTTTTCATTCAGATTCAACTCTTTATCTTGTGCATAACTAAAATTTACACTCAATCCTGCGAATAAAATGATAGCAACTGAAATAATATTTTTTGAAAAAATCATTAATATTTTTTTTGTGAATAGTATGTATTACTTTGCAAATTAACACTAAAAATGAAGGAAAACAAAACTTAAAGTGTTAATAAACTAATATATTAAGATTTTTTAACAGGTGTTAGACTTATTCCTTATTTTTGCAAAAAAATATCATTGTTGAAAACTAATGCTATTATGGAAAGAGAAATTATAAGCACTACGCGAAAAGCATTAACTATTAATTTGGATGAAAAATTTTATGGAACCATTGCCGAAATTGGTGGAGGACAAGAAATAGCTCGAAATTTTTTTCAAGCTGGTGCTGCATCTGGAACCATTGCAAAATCTATTTCAGCATACGATATGGCTTACAGTGATGTATTGTATTGTAAAGGAAAAAAAGAACGCTATGTTTCCCAGGATAGGTTGCGAAAAATGCTTAGCATTGAATACAACGAACTCACTGAAGTTTTAAAAGGAAAACGTGACACTAAAACATGTTTTTTTACTTTTGCTAATACAGTTGCTGCTCTCAATTACAATAAAGATAACGAAGCCAGAGGTTGGTTGGGCGTTAAATTCCAATTAGAACCAGATTCAGAGCCCAATGAAGTCGTGATTCATACTACTTTGCTTGAAAACGACAATTTATTACAACAAAACACATTAGGTGTATTGGGAATCAATCTAATACATGCTTGTTTCTATCTTCATCAAAATCCAACTGAGTTTTTGCTTGCTTTGATGGACAATTTAACTACAAATAGATTAGAAATAACAATGATCAATATGAGTGGACCTCAGTTGAATTATGTAGATAATAGATTGCTTGGCGTTCAAATGGTTAAAACGGGTATGTCAAAGGCTATCATGTTCGATCGAAATGGGAATGTGAATGAACCTTCTGATATGCTTTACAAAAAGAATGTATTGGCTTTTAGAGGAAGTTTTCGACCGATTACTTACGTTGGATTTGATATGTTAAAAACAAGCTACAGTTTATTCAAAAAAGATGAAGATTACGACAGAGATAATACAGTTGCTTTATGCGAAATTACGTTGAATAATTTGCTGGAAGACGGTGAATTTCATGAAAGAGATTTCTTGGAAAGAGTAGATATATTAAATGGAATGGGCCAAAATGTGATGGTTTCTAACTTTAAAGAATATTACAAATTAGTTGCCTATCTATCTCAATTTAAAACTATTAAATTAAGAATAATAATTGGCATGCATACTTTTTTAAATGTAATCAATCAAAAGTACTATGCTCATTTAAAAGGTGGCATTATTGAAGCTTTTGGTCGTTTGTTTATCGATAATATGAAAATGTACATTTACCCTTCTCTCAATGAAGAAACAGGTGAATTGATTACATTGGAGAACTTAAAGATAGATAAAAACATACAGCATCTCTTTATGCATTTGTATACCAATGGAAAAATTATTGATATCAAAAATGCTAAAAAGGAGTTTATTGCTACTTATCCTCATATTGTCCTGAATATGATTAAAAACGGAGAAAAAGGTTGGGAAAAAATGGTTCCTAACTATATTGCAGATACTATTAAAACAAAAAGATTGTTTGGATATTACGAATAAATAAAAAACACTATATGAGTCATGATGAAGAACCCGCTATTTCGCGGAATGTAATTGAAATGATAACCGTTGCCAACGAATATTGTCTATTCCTCGAAAGTATCGAAAAATATACCAAGGAAGATATTGTGAGTTATTTTCAAAAAATTTGTCCTTTACTATATATAAAAGGCTCGACCTTACCATATGTGAATGTTGAAAATCCTGAAGCTAACGAACGCTTTGTAACCGAAGAAAACTGGTTGACAATTTACAAAGAAGTACAGGATAAATTAGGAAAAGATGATGATTTCTGGATGGTAGATTACAACGATGATGATTACAACAACCCTGTAAAAACATCAATAGCCGAATACTTGACAGATATTTATCAGGACATGAAAGATTTTCTTATGCTCTATCAGCTCAATACCAAGGCCGCCAGAGAAAATGCAGTTTCTGAATGCAGATCTTTATTTGTAAATCATTGGGGATTTAGATGCATAGAGATTCACAAAATCTTCCATTTTTTAAGGTATAAGGATACAGATATTTCATAAAATCTATATACAATAAGGCATAAAAAAAACCGGTATTCAAACCGGTTTTTTTAATTTAATATTGAATGAAATCCAAATTACTTCTTTTTAGTACATTGTAAAAATTAATTTTACAATCTTATTAAGAATTGGTAAGCATTTTAAATTTAGTTTCCAAAAGAACTACTTCTTGTTTGGCATTTTCGATTTTCTTGGCAAATTCATTTTTTAGAATTTCAGCTTGTTTTGAATGTGCAAGGAAACCAATGTTGTTTTCCCATAAATTGATGTCTTCTCTCAGCTTCATAATTTTACTGGATAAGAAAATTTTCTCTTTTCCTATCATTTGTCTTCCGTCGCCATTTTCTTTCATGCTTTCAACTTTGCTTCGATAACTCAAGGCAGACGCTTCGGAATTGCTTATTTTTAATTGATCAAAACAGTTATTGATTACTTTGCGAAATTCAGTTTGAATTCTTTCTTTTTCTTTAATGGGAATATGACCGATTTCTGACCATTCTCTCTGAAAATCTTTCAATAATTGTAAATTAGCATTGCGATCTTCGCTAAAAGCAAAAGTTGTGATTTTTTCAATCAGGGCTTCTTTTAATTTAAGATTATTCGATTCATTCTCATTAATATGAGCAAAGAAATCAGATTTTTTCTTAAAAAATTCATCACAGGCTGCTCTAAAGCGCATCCATATTTTATCTTGTTGTTTACGGGGTACGGGTCCGATTTCTTTCCATTGCCTTTGCAGATTTAATAATTCTGTAGTTGCATATTTCCAATCGGTACTATCTTTGGTTGACTCTGCTTGTAAGCAAAGTTCAACTTTAAGATTGTAATTATTTTGTTGATCGTCTTTTACTTTACCGAAAAATTCATTTTTAATGGCGAAAAAACTATCGAGTGAGGTTTTGAAGCGAGCCCAAATTTCATTATTTTGTTTTTTAGGAGCTTGTCCCACTGTTTTCCATATTTTAAGTAAATCGTTCAATTCAGTGGTAGCATCTTGCCAATCTTTTAAACTTTTACATTCAATTGAAAGGATTTGTTCAGCTTTATCACATAGCGCTGTTTTCGCAATTAGGTTGTTTTCTTCCTGTTTGTGCTGGGTTTCGTAAAATTCATGACGACGTTGATTAATCTGATCAGAAGCTGTTTTAAACCTTTCCCAGATTTCGTCTTTTTTATCGAGCGGCACAGGGCCAGTTTCTTTCCATTCATCATGGTATTCCTGTAATTTCTTGAAAGATACTGTAATGGAAGGCTCAATTATTAATTCTTCAGCTTTTTCGCAAAGTTGAATTTTGCTTTCCATATTTTTCCTTAAATCGAGATCTTTTAACTCTTTATTGATTTTAACTTTGTCGAAGAATTTTTCTATTAAGAAATGATAATTTTGCCATAAAGTATTGTTATCTGTATGAGGAACCTGACCGATATCTTTCCATTTTTCCTGCAAAATTTTAAAATCGTCGTAGGTTTTCTTTAATGTTTCTTCAGAACCAATAAGAATTTTCAACTCTTCAATAATATGCTGTTTTTTTGTTAAATTTTCGAGTTTAATCTTTTCTTGTTCTTCGTTATATTTATTTTTTCTTTCTCTGTATATGTCGAAAGCTGCTTTAAATCTAATTTCAGATTCATCTTCAATGGGTAAAAAATCTTCTTTAACACCACCTTCTTCGATGAATTTTTCAAATATATGAAGTTTTTCTTCTTTGATAATTTTCAAAAAAGCAACTTTAATAAGTGAAATTTTTGTTTTAATACTATTGAGGTTTTCTTCATGAACCAATTCATTCAATGTTTCAATTAATTCCTCTTTAGAAAAATGATTGTACTTTTCTTCTAATTCTACATCATTTAATTCATGATCTATCTCATCTACTGCATTTAACTCCTCGATTTCAAGAATGATAGACTCTGTTATTTTATCAATGGGTGTTTCGATAACAGCAGCTGTTTCTGTTACAACAACTTCAGTTGTTTTGTCAGCTATATTTTGCACATCATCATTCAATTCAATTACAATTTCAGTTGGTTCGAGTACTTCTTCAATTGGTTCAATTAGTTTTTCTTCTAATTCAATCACTTCTTCAACTGATTCAATTACTTTTACAATAGGCTCAACAACTTCATTAACTGGTATTTCTGTCTCTTCAACTAATAGTTCTTGAACTTCATCCATTGAATTTAACACGGGTATTTCTTCGACAGTAATTTCTGCTTCAGATTTTGTATTTGAGGCTATTTCCTCATTTTCTATCATTGACACTTCAGCATCAACAATAGTGTCCATAGGGCTTAAATTTACTTCCGATGTTTCGATTTCAGCTGTAGCAAGCTTATTTTCAGCGAGCTCAACATCGTTTACACTTACTTCTTCCTGATTTTCTACAGGTTCCTGGGATAACTTTTTCATATACTTTCTGTATTTTTAACAGTTTAGAATTCTCTTTCCATTTTCACAAAATGGAAATCCGATAGAGATGATCTGTACTTTAATTAATAATAAAACGAACTATAAATTCTTTTGTTTCCTTTTTCTTAAAGGGATAGCAAAAGTAGGAAAAAATTATAATTGTGCAAACTAATTTTAAATAAATTTAAAAGCAGATGTATGACTATAAGTCTGCTTCTTAAGTATACAAAAGGAACAAATTGGAAAAGGAATTTGTAAAAGCAACATTGAGTTCAATTAGCTTTTAAATCGTCAAATGTTATTGAAATTGCTTCATTTTTTTTAATTTTCGTCTAACGCTATGCGGAACATGTAAATCACTTGCTATTGTTTCGCCCATTAATTCGCGAATAACTACAGATGCAATCAAACATGCAAACAAAGGCGGCATATAGGAAATAGTTCCAACCGATGTTTTTTTATTGAGTTCATTTTCATTGAGTTCAGTTGCGTGTTGAGGAATAAGTTCTGTGGAAAATACAGTCTTAAACCCAGTATAAATACCCAATCGATGTAATCTTTTTCGTAAAATATCAGCCAATGGGCAAATATAAGTTTGTGAAATATCTGCAATACAAACCTTTGTAGTATCCAATTTTCCACCAGCTCCCATAGAACTTACCAAAGGCAATCCAGCTAAAAGACATTGGTGTATTAAGTGAACCTTTGGAGAAAGCGTATCAATGGCATCTATAACATAATCAAAAGAAGCAGATCTTAGAATATCGGTAATGCGCTGCGCTATGATATATTCAGCAATAATTTCAAGCTGTATGTTTGGATTAATATCCATGAGCCGACTCGCGATAACTTCTGCTTTTCCTTTACCTTCATTGCTGATTAATGCACCCAATTGACGATTGCGATTGCTTGGATGAAATGTATCCCCATCTACCAGTGTCATTTTCCCGATTCCAGCTCTGCAAAGTTGTTCTGCAACATAAGCTCCAACCCCACCCAAGCCAACTATCAATACATTTGACTGCTGAAGAATATCAATATTCGACTTTCCCAATAACAACTCCGTACGAGCATTCCATAAATTTTCGTCCATCAAGAATCAGGTAATAGTTATTAAGTTATTTGTTATTAAGTTATTATGGAATATTTTTTAATTAATTTAATTTCGTGCAACAAACTATCAAAGTTTATTTTTAAGAAATTTTGCGGTATGAGATCTTCTACAGGAAACGACATCCTCTGGAGTACCTTCAAAAATTATTTCGCCACCCTTGCTTCCACCATCAGGTCCAAGGTCAATTACCCAGTCGGCGCATTTAACTATATCCATATTGTGTTCGATGACAATTACGGTATGTCCATTCTCAATTAATGCATCAAATGCTGATTTAAGTTTATTAATATCGTGAAAATGAAGACCAGTAGTAGGTTCATCAAAGATAAACAAAGTTGGTTTTTCAGAAAAACCTTTTGATAAAAATGAAGCCAGTTTGATACGTTGTGCTTCACCCCCACTCAATGAGCTGGAGGATTGTCCAAGTTTAATATATCCCAATCCTACATCTGCCAATGGTTGCAATTTGTGAACAATTTTATTTTCTAATGAGGAGGGCTTTTGATTTTGACCGAAAAATTCCAATGACTGATTTACAGTCATATTAAGAATATCCGTAATATTTTTATCATTGAATTTTACATCCAGCACTTCATCTTTAAACCTTTTTCCACCACAACTTTCACATACTAAACTTACATCAGCCATAAACTGCATTTCAATCTTCACAAAGCCATCCCCTTCACATTCTTCGCATCTTCCACCTTCGATATTAAATGAGAAAAAGCCGGGCTTGTATCCCCGCGTTTTAGCTAATACCTGATCCGAAAACAACGTTCTGATTTCGTCATAAGCTTTTACATAAGTAGCAGGATTTGAACGCGATGATTTCCCAATTGGATTTTGATCCACAAATTCAACATCTGATATTTTGTTATAATCCCCTTCTATTTTATCGAATTTACCAGTTTTTTCACCATATCCACCATACAATTTCTTTAATGCAGGATACAATACCGATTTTATCAAAGATGATTTCCCTGATCCACTAACACCTGTGACAACAGTCATAATATTTAAGGGGAATTTTACATCTATTGTTTTTAAATTATTTTCTCTGGCACCTTTAATGGCAATAAAATCTTTCCATTTGCGTCTTTTTTCAGGAACTTCAATCTTTTTAACCCCATTCAAGTATTTTGCAGTCAAACTATTATTGTCTTTCAACAAAGCTTCGTAAGTCCCTTCAAAAATCACTTCACCACCATGTATACCAGCAAAAGGTCCAATATCAATCAGATAATCTGCCGATTTCATGATTTCTTCATCATGTTCTACTATAATCACCGTATTTCCTAAGGCTTTTAGTTGAGCCAAAACTTTAATCAAGCGGTGTGTATCGCGGGGATGCAATCCAATACTAGGTTCATCCAGAATATACATGGAGCCCACCAAAGAACTTCCCAAAGAAGTTGCAAGGTTGATACGTTGTGATTCGCCACCAGATAATGTTGCCGACAATCGATTCAAAGTAAGATAGCCTAAACCTACATCTTCAATTACTTGTAAACGATTTGTAATTTCAGTTAGCAGCCTTTTAGCAATTTTTAAGTCGAAAACACTGAGCTCAATTTTTTTAAAAAACAATAGTGCATCACTTACAGGCATTAAGACAATATCAGTGATGGATTGACTGGCAACTTTTACGTAAGTTGCATCTTTTCGCAATCGGGTTCCCTTACAATCAGGGCATACAGTTTTTCCCCTGTAACGTGAGAGCATTACACGATACTGAATTTTATAAGTCTGCTCTTCTACAAATTTAAAGAAATCGTTGATTCCGCCAAAGCTGGTATTACCTGTCCAAAGTAATTCTTTTTGAACATCCGATAAATCATAGTAAGACTTATGAATAGGGAAATCAAATTTGTAGGCCGATTTAATCAATTGATCTTTCCATTCACTCATTTTTTCGCCTTTCCAGCAAGCAACGGTATCTTCAAATACAGAAAGTGCTTTGTTAGGAATAACAAGGTCTTCGTCAATTCCTATCACAGAACCGAAACCTTCGCAGGTTTTGCAGGCTCCATAAGGATTGTTGAAACTGAACAAATTAACACTAGGGTCTTCAAAAGCAATGCCATCCAATTCAAATCGATTTGAAAAAATAATTTTACTTGATTTATCTTTATTAAAATAAGTAATACTACATTCACCTTCACCTTCAAAAAATGCAGTTTGAACAGAATCAGCCAATCTAGAAGTTAAATCTTCATCTTCTTTATTTACAACAATTCTGTCAATTAATATGTGAATATCTTTGGTTTTCTTTTGCGGATTTTGAAGAAAATCTTCTATTTTTACGATTTCATCCTTTATCAACAACCTGGTAAATCCTTGCTGAATGATAATCTGTAATTGTTCTTCAACGCTACGACCCAATTTTACCAATAAAGGTGCAGCTATGATGATTTTTGCACCATCAGCATGAGAACAAATAAAATCAACTACATCGCTGATACTGTCACGCTTAACTTCTTTGCCTGAAACGGGTGAAATCGTTTTTCCGATACGTGCAAAAAGCAGTTTTAAATATTCGTAAATTTCGGTGGAAGTCCCAACTGTAGAGCGAGGATTACGGTTGTTCACTTTTTGTTCAATGGCTATTGCAGGCGATATTCCATTGATATAATCTACTTCCGGTTTCGACATTCTGCCCAAAAACTGACGGGCATAAGCACTTAAACTTTCAACATAACGTCTTTGACCTTCAGCATATAACGTATCAAAAGCAAGTGAAGATTTGCCTGAGCCCGATAAACCAGTAATGACAATAACTTTGTTTCGAGGCAAAGCAATATCAATATTTTTTAAATTATGAACCCTTGCCCCTTTTATTAAGATAAAATTTTTAGTATCCTGTTTATCAGTATTTTCAATCTGCATTTTAGCTCCAAATTTAGTCGACAAAAGTAGTTAAAATATGAGTATTATTTAGTTAAAGCTTGTTATTTTATCGGAGCATTCAATTAAAATCATTTGATTACATATTCAATAACAATATCCTATTTCATTAATTCCCTTTTATATAATTTACCAGGCCTTTGGCATTGAACACACCCATTAATTTAGCTGGTAAAGGCGCGAATTTAAATATTGTTTCTCCAACTTTAATCTCACCTTTGATAAAATCAAGCTTCACTTCATAGCCTTGTTGAAAAGCATCTACCACTTCGGGTAATACAATTATTGGCAAACCCTGATTTACGGAAGAACGATAGAAAATACGGTTCACCGATTTGCAGATGACTGCTTTTACATTTGCATAAGCCAACCCTACAGCAGGGTGTTCGCGTGAACTACCGCAACCGAAATTTTCACCGGCAATAATAATATCATTGGCCTGCACTCTTTCGGCAAATGTATCGTCGAAACCCTTGAAAAGATAGGGCATAATTTTATCACCTTCGGAACTGCCAATCTGGTAAGTAAGATTACCGGCAAACATTTGATCGGTATTTAAATTATCCACATCGGCATAATTCCAGATTGTTTTTTCATAACGGTTTTCACCAGCTTTTACTTCAACAGTTTTGCTTTGTACTGCTTTATAAGGGAATTTATCAATACCAATAATGCCTCTAGGGTCGCAGATTTCACCCTTTAAGGAAGAGTAAGCAACTGTTGCCGGTGAAGCTAAATATATATTTGCTTTCGAATTACCCATCCTGCCTTTAAAGTTCCTATTGGCAGTAGAAATCACATTGATATCATCGGCAGGAATTCCTTGTCCTGTCCCCAAACAAGGACCACAAGAAGTGGATAATACATTTGCTCCAGCTTCCATAAATATCTCAATCAGACCTTCTTTCATAGCTTGCATATAAATAGCTTTTGAAGCAGGAATAACAAGTAGCTGAAAATCTTTAGGCAATTTTTTACCTTTTAAAATTAAAGAAGCTTCACGTAAATCTTCCAAACGACCATTAGTACAAGTTCCTATCAAAGCTTGCTGAATTTTAGTGCCCTGAGCTTCTGAAACAGCTTTTACATTGTCCACATTGTGAGGAGCTGCAACTACAGGGAAAATATCGTTTAGTCGGATATTAATTTCCTGAGCATAGATCGCGTTATCGTCAGCCCATAAACCTTGTAATTGAGTTCCAAAATGCATCTCAAGTACTTCATCTGCCGGGAAAACAGAATTTTTAGCACCCATTTCTGAAGCCAGGTTACACAATGTCATTCTATCGGAAATTGTTAGCGTTTTTACGCCTTCGCCATGGTATTCAATTGACATATAATCGGCTCCGCTTGAGCCAATCATACCAATAATCCACAAAGAAAGATCTTTTGCATAAACGCCTTTAAGCATTTTTCCACTCAAATTTATTTTGATCGTTTCAGGAACTCTAAACCAGGTTTCTCCTTGTTTCCATAAGCCAGCTGATTCAGTTCTGTCGATACCAGCTGCATAAGCATTGAAAGCACCTGCAGTACAACTATGACTGTCGCTACCTACTATCAACATTTTAGGTTTAGCATATTCAGCCATAATCTGATGGCAGATCCCCTGACCTACATCGTGAAATTTTTGAATGCCCTGTTCAGTAACAAAATTACGAATTCTTTGATAGTCGTTTGCTAGTTTTGCATCCGTAGGTGGAGCATTATGGTCGAGTACAATCAACAATTGTTCAGCATCAAAAACCTTGGTTCCACCCATTTTGATAAAAGTTTTTTCGATGCTGGAGGTATTGTCGTGTGTAAGTACAATATCAGGTTTTTTAAATACGATGCTTCCTTTTTCAGCATCAAATATTTTTTCTGCAAAGGTTTTACCTATCATAATATTATAGATTTAAGATGATTAAATAATTATTTTTCGAAATAAATGAATATTGCAAACCTACATAATTTTTCGATAAAAAATAAATCATATACATAAAAAAAAGAGGCAGTCTCTTTTTGGAGACAACCTCTTCTTTTTAAAAGAATTATAAAATTATTTTTTTACTTCTTCTTTTTTTACTTCAGCTTTTTTAGCTGCTTTTTTAACTTTTACATCAGCTTTTTTAACTTCAGTTTTTGCTTCTTTAGCTTCAACTTTAGCTTCTTTTTTTGCTTCTTTTTTAGCTTCAGCTTTTACTTCTTTTTTAGTTTCTTTTTTAGGAGCTTGAGGAGTTTGAGCATTAAGAGTTAAACCACATACTAAGGCAATTGCTGTTGCAAATACAAATACTTTTTTCATTTTGTTGATTTTAAATGTTTTTTAATTTAATTAATTATTACGATGCAAATGTACTACCATTTGAAAACATAAGTATCATTTGGGCGTTAAAATATGTTAAAAAAAAGGTTAAAACTTCAGATTAAGTCCCATTATGAAGTTTCTTCCTGCCTGAGGGAAGTAGCCATCCATCACTTCATGGACATTATTACTATAATAGCGGTATACCCATGCATTTGTTTCATACTTGATATCCAGTAGATTATTCAAAATAAAAAAGAAATCAATCTCTTTTATTTGCTTTGAACTTAAACTATAATTTAATCTGAGGTTATTCAGCAAATAGGCCTTTAATTTCCTATCTTCACTTGAAGTATTATCTATAAATTGTTTGCCGACATATTTGCTGATCCAGCTCAAGTTGAATCCTTTAAAAAATTCATAAGAAAATTGATTATTGGCAATAATTTCAGGGGAAAAGGCAAGGTCAGTAGTCCCAAGATATTTTTGATGTTGAATTCCACTATCCCAATCATCTACATATTCAGTAAAATCTTTGATTTTGTTTTTACTCAAGGCAAGATTGGCTTGCCATTGAAGGTTTTTGAATAACTGTGCACCTGCCGAAATTTCAATCCCTATTCGATAACTTTTAGGAACATTGATCATTACTGCATCTCCCACATCATTGATTTCTCCGGTTAGTGCAAGTTGGTTTTTATAATTCATCAGAAAAAGATTGGATTTCAGATAAAATGTATTCTTTTTAAGACTATAACCTAATTCAATATTTTGCATAGTTTCCTGAACAGGAAAAGCTTTATTGGGGTCTGCATCCACAAAATTACTCCGACTGGGTTCGCGATTGGCAACAGCAATAGTTACATACATATTACTATGGTCATTTAGCTGATAATATGCACCGAACTTTGGATTAAAGAAATGAAATGCATGCATCTGATTTAATCTAGACAAATTATCATTAAGTCCGCTGATTTTATAATAGATAGACCTAATTTGTAAATCTGCATACAAACTCCATTTTTCATTCATTTGATAATTTATTTTAGCATATGCATTGAAATCGTTCTTAAAACCTTGATTGTAGTACCATTCATAATTTAATGGATGACTTCCAGAATATTGCATCCAGATTATGTTCCCCAGATGTTTACCGATATAACGATTCCAAGCTCCTCCAATTACAGCTGAAAAACGTTTATGATCATTATAATTCAACGCAAATGTCCAACCATAAAAATCATTATCAAGAATTTTACGGCGGATTAAATCTGTTTTACGAATGGTATCATTGGCAGTATATACATCGCTGAGTCCATATTTGCTGTAATTTTCCTGTGACTGATATTCTTCGTAATATCCATAACCCTTGGTATAATGCAAAGCAGCATTTAAATCCCAGTTTTTAGTCAATTCATGAGAAACTAATAACTGATAATTATCCTGTTGATAATTATCAGTTTGATTGTCATAATGCTGTAATTTACCAGCTGCATCATAATATTCCCCCATACTGTTATAGGTTCTGTTGGTATCAATGATATTAGAAGGAATACCGCTCCAAGCCTGATACGTTTTTTCTTTACCTGAAAAACAAATCAGTTTTAAGATGGTTTTCTTAGCGTAATAGGCGCCAGATAAATAAAAAGAGCGTAAATCGGAACTGGCCCTGTCGATAAAACCATCGCTCGAAATTTTAGATAAACGTCCGTCGAATGCCCATTTACCATCTATCAATCCACTACCAAAACTAAAAGTATGTTTAAATGAATTGAAGGAGCCTGCAGAATTATTGATTTCAGCATAAGGATTTCTGTTGAGATGCTGAGTCTGAAAGTTGATACTGGCTCCAAAAGCACCTGCTCCATTTACGGAAGTCCCCACTCCTCTTTGAATTTGCAAATTATCAATTGATGAAGCAAAATCAGGCATATCCACAAAATAAACAGAATGAGATTCAGCATCATTGAGTGGGATTCCATTTACCATTACATTGGTTCTGGTTAAATCGCTTCCCCTGATACGAATATTGGTATATCCAATACCTGCACCGGCATCTGAACTTACGACAACTGAAGGTGTTTGTTCAATTAAATAAGGAATATCAAGGCCGGTATTTATGCGTGCAATTTCTGCTTTACTGATATTTTGAACAGTAATGGGTATATTTTCGCCAGCTCTGCTCGATTTGATAATAACTTCATCTTGCATAATTGGACTGTTCTCTAATTGAATACTTAGCTCCATATCCCCTTCCAGCTGAAAGCTTCTAATATCGGGAAGATATCCTAGATAAGATGTTGTAAGTTTGTATTCACCTTTTTTTAATCCGTTAATTGTAAATTTTCCTTTACCATCACTTACCAAGGTTTTGTAATTATTGCTCAGCACAAGGTGTGCTCCTGGCAGGCTTTCACCGGATTTAGCATCTATAATTCTTCCGCTTACAGAAAACTGACTCCATGCCACAAAAGGCAGGATTACTGCAAACCCAATTGCAATCCATTTTTTTTTCATTGTATTTTTATTCTTTTAGTTAAACTTTTGAATGGTAATAGGGAGAAAAACCATCCGTTTATAAAGTTTACCCTAATTCCCTCCGCCAGCACTACCTGGTTCAGGTTCAATGGGTATGATCTCAGCCCGTAATATTGGGGCACCCCTTTTAGTTCATAATGCAAAAATAGGTATTTTTTTAATACAAAAAAGAAGAGAAGAGAAAAAAAACTAAAGGACAGAAGACAGAAGACAGAATACGAAAGTCAGAAGACAGAAGACAGAAGACAGAAGTTGGAAGTCGGAAGACCGAAGGATACAACTTAGAAAGCTTTAATTGCAAGAAACCTACTAACCTACTAACCTACTAACCCAATAACTTAATAACCAATTCTATTTCAATTCTATTACAGGATTAATAGCGCAAGCTTTTTTAGCCATAAACAACCTGTAAGATACACCAATCGTTGTTTGGAACTGCGAAGCAATTTGTATCTTGGTAACATATTGGTAAACCGGTATTTCGCTTAAAGCATAGATTACAAATCCTTTGTAGTTGTAACTGATTTGTGGTACAAAAAATACCTTTTTACTTCCGGTTGCCAGGGGATCGTAATTTGGGTAAGCATTTAAAAGCACTGTTTCATTCAATTTCATTTTGGCAATCCACTCTCCTTTTACCTGAAAAGTAACACCCAGGTTTTTAAAGAAGGTTTTACCGGCGAAAATGCCTACACTTGCATAATCACCTAATTTTTCACCTATCGGATTCCATCCTTTTTTTACATAAAGCGCATTTGCAAATATCCTGAAATCGTACAATGAATAGGTTCTGGAAATAAATGTATAAAAAATCAGATCCTGTGAGCCCGATGAAGTTTGAACTGACAAAGGTTTGGTAATAAAATAACTGCCTAAAAAAGGATCTGAACTGACTATTTTTGTAGAATCATTATAGGATCCCAATGGGATTTTAAATCCAATTCCAACAGTCAATTCAGTTTTTTTATGGTTTTTTTCGATGTTAAAGACATTGTATCGTGGAAAAATTATCAAATCGCCTATTCCAGAAGACTTATAAGTTACTGACTTATTCTTTCCTACTTCCGTCTTATCTATCCAATATCCGGTTTCCAAAGAAATGGTAAGTTTCTTTGAAAGACCATATGCTAAACGGGTATAACTGTAGGAACTGCTGTAGCTATCCAGAAAATTAGTGTCGGGTTTATCACCTGAAAAGAATTTAGTGGTATGAATATATTGAAAATTTGTATTGATTTCTAACTGATTTTCTTGCAATACACCTTGTGAAGAACCTCCAGCAATCGGACTGCCCCCACCGCCTCCGCAGCATTGTGCCCAGGTTATTGTATTGAAACTAAAGAAAATTAGGATTATTAAAACCCAAAAACGGAATGTTATAATTTGCATCTTAAATGGTATTAAATTAGTTATAAATTCTAACAAATTAATGACTTACGTTAAATTTTAATATTTTACTTTTAAAACTATCATTTAATTTCACAAAATAAATACCATTGTCAAATTTACCTGTATTGATTTCAATGTTGTGGATGCCTTTCGCAAATTTATCAGTATTCGTAAATACTTTATGTCCAAGGATATCAAAAATTTCAATTGTTGCAATTGATTGCTTTGCCATTGAAACAGATAAATTCAAGAAATTACTTACAGGGTTGGGAAATAAATTAATTTCGGAAGTTAATCCACCTGTTTCTTCAACACTGCTAGCATTCAATGCATTGCTGATTACGGTCTGCATTGCTGGTCCATCCACACTAACGTTTGAGCTGTAAAGAATGTTATGAGAACTACCTCCGACAATGATAATTTTAGGCATACCTACAGCTCCATAACTGGCCATGTTGATAGCAGCATTTGAAAATCTCAAGGAAGAAGCTGATGCAGGAACACTGATCCCATTGGCCCAGCTATTAATGGAAGCACAAGGTGTGTCGCCATAATCATCACAAAGGTATAAAAATACCTTGTTTGGATTGGATGTTAGAAAACTCTGAACAACATTATAAGATGTCTTTGTTGCAGGAACGCAGGTTGAACAAGGCATTACCCAACAAATAACTATCACTTTTCCTGCATTGAGCTGGGTATATAAATCATAACTCGTTCCATTGCAATCGTTACTGGTGAAGTTGGGTGCAATCTGAGCAGATGCGAAAAACGAAATACATACCGTGGCTATAAAGAATATTATTTTTTTCATCGTTATTTTTTTTATTATTAATTCATTCAACTTAAAATCTTAAAACAAAATATATCTGAAAGATAAACCTAAAAAGCAATTGAAAAAGCCTCTTGCCGTTTTGCCGGAGGCCTTTTCAATTATTACCTAATTACTTTTTATGTCCGTCTTTTTTACAACAGGGAGATAATTTGCTATATGCTTTAGGATCGGCTTTCACATCATCTGCGTCATAACCGACTTTACTAACAGCTAATTTAATTTTTTCAGGGCTTGTTTTAAGAGCATCGTATTTAACAGTCAAAATTTTAGTATCCACATTCAAATCAGAAGTTTTTACACCTTTTTCAAAAGCCATGGCTTTTTCGATGGTTTCCTTACACATGCCGCATTGAGCCGATGTTTTAATTTTAATTTCGCTGTATTTATCAGCTTTTTTTACCTGAGCATATACATTCTGCCCCAAAAGTATTGCAGCTGCAAGCATTACTGCAATTAATTTACCATTGATCTGTTTCATTGTTTTTGTTTTTTAGATTTATTGATTGTTTTTATTATAAACACTTATCTGTTTGATAAGTTGTTTCTTTGAGTTTAATTATTAGATTCTTTCTTTTTATTGATTATGTTTTATTGCAAAAAATGTGCTATTTGATGGTATACCTCAAACCCGCATAAACAGTGGTGCCTACAATTGGCCCCCAGGTCATGGTCGTATCAAAATGCGAATGATAAGGTGCAAAAGCTTCTGTAATAGGATCTTTTTGTGTAAAATTTCCCAGGTTTTCGCCACCCAAGTAGACATCAAAATGTTTAAATTTCCTACTAACCTGAGCATTAAAAATAACATATTCAGGGGTAGTTTCTGCCCTTTTGATGATAGCAGGCATCAGACTTTGATTGGGTAAACGGGCACTTCCGTTAAACTGAGTGGTGAAGTCAAATTTCCATTTGTCGAAACGGGTAGCGTAAGACAATGTGAGCAATCCTTTGTATTTATTTACAAATGGACGTTGCTGCAATACTCCATCTATTGTTGCCTGAACATCATTGATACGATAAGCAACCAACAATGTCAGTCGTTTAACTGGCTCCATACTAATTTGTGCCTGATAGCTGTTTGAATACGACTCGCCGTTCAGGTTGTAAAAATAAGCAATCGTCGGTGTTTTTTCTAAATCCACAATTACCTGATTTTCGAAGTTGGTACGATACAGATCGATATCTAATTCAGCATTGCGACTAAACAAAGTAAAAGTTTTGGTAAAATTTACACCAAAATTCAAGGCCTTTTCCTGCTTTAAATCAGTGGCAAAAACAAAAGAACGCTGACTGGCCAGCAAGGAAAGATTTTCAGATATTACATTGGCTGTTCTGTATCCTAAACCTATCGAACCTCTTATAACAGTTGATTCATTAAAATGATAACGAAGATTTAAACGGGGTGTATAGAACATACCGTACTTGTTATGGTGATCGGCTCTCATTCCTGCAATCACTGTCAGTTTATCCTTATGTGTAAAAGTATATTCGAAATAAGCACCTGGTATGGATTCTTCACGGTTGAGATTGTATAAATAGTTGACAGTATGATGAACCGTAAATAAATTAAGATCAGTACCAGGAACCTGGTAATTGTAAACAAATAATTGTTGATCGAATTCCTCAACATAATTATCTAAGATATAACTTAAACCGGTTGTAAACTTATGATTTTTATTTACGATAATAGAAGAAAAAAGTAAGTTGGCATAGAAGGTCCGTTCACGTCCATAATAATTATTAATTCCAAAATATCCTTTTTGTTCATGATTGGTGGCATTCATAATCAGTGCAAGACTGGTAAAAGGTTTAGACTGAAATATAATTCCGTTCTTCCAAAAAACTTCACCCCTGCGAGTTGTTAAATTGAAACCATAAGCTTGCGCTTTTTTATTTATTTTAGCTGTATCCAACACAAAACTTGCTTTATCATAATCCATGGTTCCGCCATCACGGTGTTCTTCCATATATTTAATACCGAACCTTGAAGTAAACTTGCCTGGATTCATATAATCCCAACGGTTGAAGATATTGATGGTATTCAATTTCGGAAGGTCCATAAAATTATCATTGTTCTTGTCAATCTTTTGATTGAAGTTATCGGTATGCAGCATCAGCATTGTGCTTAACTTATCGGTAAGTTTAAAGGCTGATGTTACATTGGTTTCTAATCTTGCACGGTTGTTGGCATAGATATTCACAAAAAGCTTTTCGGAATTGACGGGTTTTTTGAATTCCACATTAATCTGACCAGCAATGGATTCAAAGCCATTAATCACTGAAGAAGTTCCTTTTGCAATTTGTATGGATTCCATCCATGAACCTGGAATATAGTTTAAACCAAAAGTTGATGCCATGCCTCTTACTGATGGGAAATTTTCGGTTTGAATTTGACTGTAAATTCCCGACAATCCTAACAATTGAATTTGTTTAGCCCCTGTGATGGCATCGCTATAACTAACATCTACGGAAGCGTTGGTTTCGAAACTTTCAGAAAGATTGCAGCAGGCTGCCTTAAAGAGTTCACCAGTAGTGATGACTTGCACATTTCGGGCATTTAATTTAGAAATATAGCTATCGTTTCGTTCAGTAATTACAACGGTATTCAGCTGTTGATTTTCTGAAAGTAATTGATGTTCGATTTTGACACTCACATCTTTTACTGCTAATGTATCGGTTTTAAAACCCAGCATTTTCAATACCAGGCGTTGATCGTGAACACCTTTAAGAGGAAGCTGAAACTTGCCTTCAGTATTGCTGGATGTGCCGATTGTAGTTCCAATCCAATAAACATTAACTCCTACAATGGAGTTTTTCTCTTTTTTATCATTGATTTCATAAATACTACCTGTTATATTCTGAGAAATAACGGGAAGTGTGCTGAGCAACATCAATGTTGCAAGTATTATTTTAATTTTCATTTAATTCATAATTATTTAATTACAATATTCTTATTTTTAATAAACGCTATTGTAGGATCAGAAATGAATATACAAATTGTTTATATTTTTGAGATGCTTCCTTCGACAGCATGACAAAAGCAAATGAAGTCTGCAATAGTTATTGGTCAGATGTTATTTTTGTCATTCCGAGCAAAAGCGAGGAATCTCAATAAAATAAAATCATAACTTAAAGCAAACTTAATTTAGGAATAAGAAGGGAAAGGAATCTTGAGATTATGAATAAAATGTATCAGGTATTTACCAAACATCTGCAAGGGAGGTGGATGGTAGAGCTGATGATGTGTTAATGCTTCAATACTGTTGCAGGAAACTGCTATAAGTGTTGAGATAAATGGAGTATGAGCGACAATTTGTTGAATGACAGTAAGAGTATTTTCGTACTGATAGGTCACTTTTAAAAACTGATAGGTATTTTTACAACAATCGCTTTTACCTAAATGAATAAGGCTTTTATCTTCAAAGGATGATGTATGTTTAGCACAACAACAGCTGGGTTTTTGTTTTACAGCTTCTGTTTCAGTTTTACATTGATAAGTATCGGCAAAGAATTGTATTTGTTCTGTTTGAGCAGTAAAACAATGATGAATCACAAAACTTATCCCGGTAGAAGATACCAGAAACAAAATGAGGGCAGTAAAGCTCACAATATAAGTTAGTATTTTTTTCATCGTTGCAAAAATAGCAATCAAAACATCAAAATGTTTTAAATTAAAGTTAATTAACATTAATCTTGACAAATATCATTGAATAAGAAGCTCTTATATTTTAAAAGCTAGTATTCATTATAAACTCAACAAGTATATAAAAACCTATGAGGTTTTAAAACTTCATAGGTTTGATTCATAAGCTATTCCTTAAAGAATTTTCTCAGCAAGGATTCAGTTTCATTCATCACTTTGACAACATAAAGACCAGTTGAAAAATCGCTGATATCAATCTCCGTTTTGGAATGACTTAGGCTGAACTTTTTCATCTCTTTGCCCTGTATATTGTAAATAGTGATGCAAGTATTGTTCAAATTTTCAGCTTTATGTAATTCAATTACCAGATTGTCTTTGGCTGGATTTGGATAAATATTTATTGAATTACGGATTGAATTACCAGATATTCCCAGAATTAAGCTAAAATTTGCAATCAGGTTTCTGTTTGCTATAACTGTAAAGCTATAATTAGAATCTATACTAACTACATTCGCATTTTCTGTCCAGTTAGTGAAATTGTAATTTTGAGCATGTATAGCTTTTAATAAACAAGATTGATTGATGTTGTAAATGCCACTTCCTGTAGTACTCCCTCCTACTAAAGGATAGACGGATGTATTTATGGTAAATTGATTGGGTGTAAAATTAGCCTGCAAATTCCTGTTTGCCGTAATGGTAAAAATATAATTTGTATCTGTAGACACTATATTGCTATTTTCCGTCCAATTAACAAAGGCAAAACCCAAATTTGCGCTCGCTTTTACTGTACAGCTTTGGTTTATATTGTAAGTGCCTGAACCAATAGTTGTACCTGCATTTGTAGGGTTTGATGTTGTTGTAACTGTAAATTGCATAGGTATAAAATTGGCTATAAGATTCCTTTTTGCTTTTACAATAAACTTATAAATTGAATCAGTACTCACCACAACAGCATTCTCAGTCCAGTTTACAAAAGTATAAGCAGCATTCGAGTGAGCCTTAACAGAACAGCTATCCGTTATATTATAGACTCCACTTCCTGAAGTAGTTCCTGCATTTACTGGGTTGGCAAAAGCTGTAATCGTGTCTTTTAAAGAAAACCGCCAAAGTCCACCAGTGTAAGTATTAGTACCAACACATCCTGCATAAAAGAAGTTTGAATCTTTAACGATACATGCAGCAGTGTTGATTGTATTGTTTTGTACAATTGAATCCCAACTGACTGTAGCATTTCTACTGAAAAAAATTCTACCATCTGAAGTAGGTGCATAATGAATATTGTTTTCATACACTATATCAGTAAAATCCGAACCTGCAAAAGCTGAACTTACCATATTCCAACCGTTATATAATATATTGGATTTATAAAGGGTTCCAACAGAAAAGGCAAAAACATTGCTGCCAAATATTGATATTCTTTCAACAACACTAGAATTAATCCCATTACCCCATTGTGACCAACTTCCTCCACTATTTGATGATCTATAAATAGCATTGCCTTGACTACCAGCATAAACGGTCGTGCCTGAAGCGGCGGATGATAACATATTGGTATTTGACAATCCACTAAGAGACCAATTAATCCCGTTATTTGTTGATTTATAAACACCTGAAGAATTTAATCCAACATAAAAGTTATTTCCGCTAATACTCAATGATGTTGCAAATAATTCAGGTAAGCCATTATTTAATGCAGTCCAGTTAATCCCATCGTTTGCTGAAGTGAATATACCATTCGATGTTGCCAGATAAATATTATTTCCGGATGACAAAATTGTTCTTATTTCATTAATTAATGGCATTCCATTATTTGCTGAAGTCCAGCTTTGCCCTTCATCTGTTGATTTATACAAACCATCCCCTCTGCTACCAGCAAATAGAACATTCGCTTTTTTGTACAATTTAAAAATGCGCGCTTTAACTATATTCTTATTTATTGAATTCCAAGAATTTCCCTTATTTGTAGAAAGAAAAAGACTCCCAAAATCTGTATTTGTCTCATGATAATTCAAAAAAATATTGGTATCGCTTATTGCAATGGTATAAAGATTCGTGTTGTAATTATTTTTTATGCCTGAAGTATCAGCTATCCAATTTATTCCATAGTTTCTTGAAATAAATAAACCTGCTTTGGTACCTGCATATACGCTACTATCGCTGCTGACAGCAACAGAACTTATGTACTTATTCGTTAATCCTGCTGTGTCGGCTATCCAGCTTGTTCCATTTACTGATTGATGAAACAATCCATTACTGGTAGCGGCAAATATATCATTGCCATTTACAGTTAAAGTATTAATATTTAAATCATAAAGACCATTCGTATCTACTGACCAGCTACTTCCATAATTAACAGAGACATACACGCCTTTATTAGAAGTTCCTGCATACATTTTAGTTCCGCTCATAACCATAGAGGTAATGTTTTTTTGTGATATCCCGGTATCTTTCCGAGCCCAATTCACACCATTATTGACAGTTGAATATATTCCATAAGGTGTACTTACATATAAACGGTTGGTATATAACAGTATTGAAGTTACGTTAGGTGACATTCCTAAACTACTCCAACTAATGCCGTTATTATTTGAAAAAAACAAATTATTTGTCAAATTATAATCCGAAGTGCCCGCGTATATATTGGTCCCGTTTACTAAAAGAGCTGTTACTCTAGAATATGTTAAGCCAATTGAATCCCAACTTTGGCCATTGTTTGAAGTTACAAATACCCCACTGATAGTTCCTGCATAAACATGTCCTGAGTTTGCAGCAAAGCAATACGTAGGCAAACCTGCATTTGGACCATCCATTTGCTGCCATTGTGCATTTGCAATATTTACTATCAATAATGCAATCGTTAAAAAGAAAATTTTTTTCATGTTTTTTGGTTTTTTTATCTTGTAGCGTGTGAAAAAAGAAAGGCGTGGAAACTAAACTAAATTCGCTAAAGAGGTTCTCGCGAAACCCACACAACAAATAAGTAAAGCCCACGCCATAGCATGAGTTTTATAACTTATGATTACTGTTGTATAATTAATTTGCGAGATTACTTTAGCAGGAAAAAAAGCTAAGGCTTTTCAATATTTTGAAGCAAATCAGGTATTCTAATAATCAGCAAATGTATGCAATAATTCAATCCCGATATAAAGTATTATTCTATTTAAAATTTTATTTTATACAACTAAAACCCTTCCTAAATTATTAAACCTTCAAATTTTCATCATTCATCATTCATCATTCCTAATTCTCTAACACGCCATATCCCCAGCATTCTTCATGGCCGACAGCAAGTTATACGCTCCTTTGATTACAATTTTGCTTTTTATTTTATCAAAATCCTTGGGTAAAATAACTTCCGTAAAGCCATCGTCCGAAATGCCTTTTTTTACTTCTATCAATTTATACAAGCTCACGAATTTATCACCTTCTTTCTTTTTCTCGAAAAAGATAAAAATATAATTCTTGTCCTCAAAAGAAAGCACTGCTTCATCGGGCAGGGCCGTCACTGCATCGTCTTTTGTAGAGATGATGGCATTTACATACATACCCGGCATTAAGGTCTTAATTTCATGATCAACATTGGCATATACCTTGATGGTTTTATCGGCATTAATGGCTTTACCAACCTGATAAATCACTGCATGCTGTATATTTTCAGGCTTGGTAGGAATCGTAAAGCTTATTTTCTGTCCAATGCTGACTTTATCAATATCTTTCTCAAAAACAGTAAGCTCCAGACTCAGGTTCTGTGTATTCACAATCTCAACGATAACATCGGTAGAATTTACATATTTTCCTACATTTACATTGATCGTTTTCACATAACCATTGATGGGCGAAACAATGGAAAGTGAGCCTGAAATATTTTCAACCTTCAGCTTTTTGGCATCCATACCAATCATTTTTAATTTCTGTTCAAGGGCATACACTTTCGATTGCAGGCTTCGGTATTCAGATACAGCCAATTGATAGGTTTTGGCAGCATTTACATTTTCATTGTTCAGCTCATGCTGCCGATTGTGTTCGGCTTCGGCGTATTCAAGCTTTGATTTGCTCTCGAGATAGTTCTGCTGTAATTCGATAAAATCGGGATTTTCAATCACAGCTATCACTTCGCCTTTCGCAACAGGACTCCCCTGCACCAAGGCTATCTTTTTAATAAATCCCCCCATGATGGCAGAGATGGAAACCAGATTCTGAGGCAAAACATTTACCAGGCCATTTACATTGAGCTCACTGCTCAGTTTTTTTTGTTCAAAATCACCCATTTCAATGCCGGCAGATTTAGTTTGAGCATCGTTCATTTCAACGGTATTTGGAGGTAGCACCTCATGTTCTTCAATTGCTTTTTTATTTTTGCAGCTGATCACTGTCAGGCTAAATAAGATGGATAAGATTAGTATTTTTGTTTTCATTATCAATAATTTTAAAGATTCATATTTTATTTACATTTTTTATCATTACCGCATGCACATTGTTTCCCAGTTTTAATTTTCTCGAAACATTCATTTCCTTCCCTCAATGAAAAGAATGCCAGGCCTAAGGATCCGATGATGTCGATATAGGCAAAATGAGTTAATTCATAGATACTACTTGCCAATAATAAGACGATAGACATATAAATACATACAACGCTGCATTTTGCATCAGCAATAATAGGATCTGAATTTAATTTTTTACCAATCCGAAATTTCCATACAGCCAGCACCAGCATAATTACGATAGAAATTAAGGAAATATAAATTCCCCACAGCGTAGTATGGGGCTTACTGGCTGTAAAAAAGTTAATGCCAGCTGAAATAACAAGTCCTACAGACAATATATAGAACGAATAGCCTGTAATCCTCAATGCTGTTTTTTCAAAATTTGAAGTTGTTTGATAAGCATTGTTTCTGATCAGAACAATCATATTGAGGATACCGAGAGCTGATAGGGCTTCGATAAAGCTATCGACTCCAAATCCGAACAAGGTCAATGTTTCATCCACATATCCGAAATAGGTTGAAACCATACCTTCGATGATGTTATAAACAATGGTAAAAACACCTAAGCCAAAAGCCAGTTTCAACAAGCTTTTCTTTTGAGATTGATCAATTCCGTTGGGGTTCATGATTTATGTTTTTTATTTATTATTATAGTAACGCTGACAGGCCTTTGAACCCTTTCAGCGTTTATTGCAAGCGTTTATTTTATTTTACCTGACAATTTTTCAATGGCAATGATGGATTGGTTGTATTGTAACATCGTTAGTAAATAGGCCGATTTGATTTCAAGGGCTTTATCAAGTATCAACACATATTCCAGGTAATTAATATCTCCTGATCTGTAACTCTTGCCTGAATGTTCTATCATCAGATCGGATTGCCTGATTGCATTCTTCTCGTAATAATCAATACTGGCCTTTAACTTCTGGTATTCCTGGAGAAGCATATTAAGTTCACCCTTGGTCGTTGCACTGTAGTACTCATAATTTGTTTGTGCTATTAGTTGGTTGACTTTAGCTGCCTGTATTTTGGCTGATTGAGAAAAGAAAAAAATCGGTATGGAAGCAGCAATCTGAACACCTGTAAAACGATAGTCGCTGTTGAGCTCTTTATTGGACTGATTGAAATAGCCGACAGAAAAATCAGGTATGAACTTCATTTTTTCCAGTTGGGTTTCACGTTCGCTGATAATTAACTGCTGTTTCATCATCGCCATTGAAGGATTCATATTTATGGCTGAACTATCAAAAATAAAGCTAAAATCAAGTTTATACAATGCGGTATCAGCAATCTGAACCGGAGCCTTGGTATTCATCAGCAATTGAAGCTTTTCACTACAGATGATGATATCCGATTTTAGTTGATTGATCAGCATTTTAATCTCCATTGAACGGCTCTCAGCACTTACCTTTTCAAGTAAAGGACTTTCACCTTTTGAAGTTTTCAATTCAGCAGCTTTTAATAAACTTATAGAAAGAGAATCCTGGTAAATGAGTAATTTCAGCTTTGAGAAATTGTACAAGCGTTGAAAATAAACTGTTTTTACCTCGCTGACGATTTCAGCTTTTGAAAGCGAGACTCCAAATTCTGCATTTTTTACAAATGCCCCGGCTAGTTTTGAACGAGCGATATTCTGAAAAACAGAGGGTAATGGCTGAGAAATTGTAAAGTTTTGATCTTTTGCATAAGAATTGGTCTGTCCATAAACATATTCCAGATTCGTATTTTGATATTCCCAGCTTGTCGTTTTGAGCTTTTGCTGGTATTCGAGTTGTAAAGTCGCCGATTTAACAGCGCCGTTATTAACCAATGCCTCATGTATCGCTTGATCTATAGTGTAGATTGGAGTTTGTATTGATTGTGATTTTGCAGTTTTTAGTAAGCCAAAACCTAGAAACAATAAAAGCAATAAGGTAGTTTTTGGAAGCTTAAGCTTTAGATTTCTCCTTTTTCCTGCAAAGAGGACATAAAGTACGGGCAGTACAATCAATGTCAATAGGGTTGCTGAAATAAGGCCACCAATTACAACTGTTGCCAAGGGTTTCTGAACTTCTGCTCCGGCAGAGGAAGATAAGGCCATCGGCAAAAAGCCCAATGATGCAACAGCAGCTGTCATAAGCACAGGACGGAAGCGTGATTTGATACCTTGCTTAACCCTTTCATAAATATCTGTCATTTCTTCTTCTTTCTCCAAACGGTTAAATTCGGCTATCAGCACTATGCCATTCAGAACAGCAACACCGAATAAAGCAATGAAGCCAACACCCGCTGAAATACTGAAATTCATCCCTCTGAGGTACAATGCCAAAATGCCACCAATCAATGAAAGCGGCACCGCTGAATAAATAAGGAGGGTTTGTTTGAAAGATCTGAAAGCAAAAAATAAAAGTATGAATATCAACAACAAGGCTATCGGAACCGCTATCGACAACCTTTTGTTAGCAGCTACCAGATTTTCGAACTGACCGCCATAGGTAATATAATATCCGGGAGTAAGCTTTAAGCCAGCATCCAATTTAGTTCGAATTTCTTTGATTACCGACTGTACATCCCGGTTGCGGACATTAAAACTAACGGTAATTCTTCGTTTGGTGCTTTCGCGACTTACCTGGGCCGTACCTGATTTAATTTCGACACTGGCCACCTGATCCAATGAAATCTGATTGCCATTCGGTAAAGGGATGTAAAGGTTTTTTATAAAGCCTATATCGTTCCTGAAATCTTTATTAAAACGCACTACCAGATCGAATCTTTTTTCTTCGTCATACACCACTCCTGCGCTGCTCCCGGCAAATGCAGTCTTCAACAATAGATTGATGTCTTCGATATTTAATGCATATTGTGCGATTTTTTTGCGGTCGTAATTGATCTGAACCTGTCCTGAACCTGTAACTTTTTCGACATTGATCTCCTCCACTCCCGCAACATTTGCAATGAGCTTTTCAACTTCATCTGCATTGGAAGCCAGGGTTGTCAAATTATCACCAAAAATTTTCACGGCAACATCTTGCTTGGAACCCGTCATCAATTCGTTGAATCGCATCTGAATAGGCTGTTGAAGGGTAAATACCACTCCTTTTAGTACTGATAATTCTGACTGCATTTTTTCCATCATTTCTTCACGACTGCTGGCATTGCGCCATTCTTTTTTATCTTTCATGACAAAGATGTAATCGCCGGTTTCCATGGGTGTTGGATCGGTTGGTATTTCCCCAGTGCCTATTTTGCAGATGGCATGTTCTATTTCAGGAAACTTTGACATTAATATCTTATTGACTTTCTCGACTGTTTCGATGGTATTAGACAAAGAACCACCCTGAAGGGTCATAACGCCTGCTGCAAGGTCTCCTTCCTCTAAAGTAGGGATAAATTCACCACCGAGTGAATTAAACAATAAAAGACTCGAAAGAAAGAGGATGACTGAAGTTGAAATAACCGAAATTTTATGTCGTAGCGAAAAATCTAACAAAGGATCAAAAGCTTTGTGAAGCCCTCTCATGATTTTGTCAGAGAATGTGGGTTTATATGCTGTTTTTCTGCTGAGGAACAAAGCGGAAGCAACTGGGACGTAAGTAAGTGAAAGTATCAATGCTCCTAATATTGCAAAACCAACAGTTTCAGCCATTGGACGGAACATTTTACCTTCGATGCCTACCAGCGCCAAAATTGGTAAATAAACAATAAGGATGATTACCTGGCCAAAAGTTGCGGATGTCATCATTCTTTTAGCTGAATTAAAGACTTCGCTATCCATTTGCTTACGGCTTAGCATTTTAATCCCGGAATGATGGGTTTTGCTTTGCGTGATCCGATGTACCACGCTTTCTACGATAATAACAGCCCCATCAACGATCAATCCAAAGTCAATGGCACCAAGACTCATTAAATTGCCTGAAACACCAAACAACTTCATCAGTGAAATGGCAAAAAGCATGGACAATGGGATCACAGATGCCACTATGAGACCGGCCCTTAAATTACCCAACAAGAGTACCAAAATAAAAATTACGATTAAACCACCCTCAATCAGATTTCTGGACACAGTACCTACAGCACGGTCCACCAATTCGGTACGGTCGTAAAAAGCATCAATTTCAACACCTTCTGGTAATGATTTAGCTATGAGTTTGATTCTTTCTTTTACGCCATCAATTACTTCTGAAGCATTCTTGCCTTTGAGCATCATCACCACTCCCCCAACGGCTTCGCCAGTGGTATCCACAATAAATGCACCATAACGTGGCGCACTGCCAAATTGCACTTTTGCAACGTCACTGATTAAAACAGGCAAACCTTCGTGGGTTGTTTTTACAACAATATTTTCAATATCGTCTATAGATGTTACCAATCCAATTCCTCTGATAAAATAGGCCTGAGGTTTTTTATCGATATAGGCACTTCCTGTATTTTGATTATTTTTGGAAAGTGCCTGAAATATCTCTGTTAAGCTAATACCCATTGCTTTTAACTGCTCAGGATTCACAGAGACTTCATATTGCTGAAGGAAACCACCATAACTATTTACGTCAGCCACGCCAGGCGTTCCAAGCATTTCACGACGTACAATCCAATCCTGTAACGTGCGCAATTGCATGGCATCGAATTTCTTTTCATAGCCCGGTTTAACATGTAAAACATATTGATAAATTTCGCTTAAGCCGGTTGAAATCGGAGCCATTTGAGGCGTTGTAACACCTGCAGGTATGAGTTCTTCCGCTTCTTTGATCCTTTCAGAAATCTGCTGCCTGGCCCAGTACATATCAACATTGTCCTTAAAAACTACAGTTACAACCGATAAGCCCAAACGAGAAATAGAGCGAAGCTCCACTTTATCGGGAATATTGGCCACTGATACTTCTATAGGAGCCGTAATGAACTGTTCTACTTCATTAGCGGCCAGTGTCGGTGCAATTGAAATAATTTGCACCTGATTGTTGGTAATATCTGGAACTGCATCTATGGGCAAATTTTTAAGAGAATAAACGCCCCAAGCGATGAGTGCAACTACAAAAAGCCCAATAATAAGTTTATTATTTATCGAAAATTTTATGATTTTTTCTATCATATACTGAAAATTAACAAATTGCTGAATTCAGGTTTATTTTTAATATTGTCAGGAAAGCTGATTTTAGATTTTTGGAACGACCACAAAATCCTAAAGCAAGACAAAATATTACAGAAAGCATAATGAGTATATCATCTAAATAATAAATTAAATATCAATAAGATAAAATCTTTTTTGAAAGCAAAAATTTAAGCATTTAGATGCAACTCAGCGGTATATCAAATACGAAATTGTGAGAGAAGGCTTAAAAAATCCTGAACAGATTGAGATGCCGGAGGACTGTTGGAATTGTAAATTTGAAAACTTGTTTCTATTAGCCGGGCTGTAAAAAGAAAAGTAGTAGAAATAAATGAAAACCAAGGCGTTATGCTTGTTTTATAAATGTTTACGGTATAATCGTCAGCTATCCTAAAATAACCTTTTGTATTTTTGCAGCAATGATGGTTTTTATTGAAGCTGCATTCGTGATGTATTGCTTTTTCATTTTTATCGGCACAACAAAGGTTTGATTGCTCGTGCGAACATTGATAATCACTTGTAAATAAGCGGATTTCTTCGGTGTGATTGGCTGAACAATGATGTATAACATAGCTTATCCCGGTTGAAGAAACCAGAAAAAGTGCAATAGCCATAAAACTTATCAAATAGGCTGTTATTTTTTTCATCGCTACAAAAGTAGTAAATCTTTTATTCGCTTAAAAAAAAAACTTTCAAATAAATCAGTTGATGCTTTCAGCTTTTTAAAACATGAACTGTTAATCTCAGTGTGTTAGTTGTTACATATCATAAGTTCGTTTACATTTTAAAGAACCTAATTCGTTTCAT
>CAZCBG010000017.1:0-47243 GCA_964496885.1 uncultured Bacteroides sp.
ATAGATATACAATGATTTCAAAGAACTTTTTAATTTTAAAGTGGACACTAGTGATAAAATTTAGTTAATTATTTGGGCGACAAATTCCCGCTTTCCGCTGTATCTTTACCCCTCGCAAAAAAAAGAGCTCCTTCATATCATTTATGAGATTTTCACGCTCCATTCATACTTCATTATGCCGAAAAACTCAACATTCATTCAGTCGCTCACTTTTTTGCTCCCCACAAATGCCGTTCAAAAAACGAAAATATTTTTTGAACCGCATTTTTTTAGCTTTCCCTTCTGTAAAGGATGTCGCTGCAATCAGGGTCGCTCACAACCTTTTGGCTAGTACGAAAAGCTTTCTGGCCAGTATGAAAAATCCTGGCTCAGAAAGATTTTCTTCATCTTTGATAAACCATCATCACTTGCAAAAAATGAAAATATTTTTCGCAGGTGGTCATTACCTGCAGCCGAAGAAAAAAATCTTTACTTAAAAAGAATCAGGCTGAAAAAGCCCGATTCTTTTTAAGTAGATTTTTTATACCCTAAACAAAAAACTAATCGTTCAGAAGGAAGCAGCCTGAAAAACGGCTGATTCCTCCTGAACAGTTTTTTAGTTCAGTCTTGTATTTGCTTACCTCATGCGATAAGCAAATACGCTGAAGCGTAGGAGTCAGGCATTGAAGAAATGCCCGACTCCTACGCTTCGCTAAAAGTAAGCAGAATCATTTTACTATTAGCTGCGCTGCAAAATGGTCTGCTAAGAAAGAGGACTTCTTTATTTAAAAAAAAATACCTTTTTAATACCTAGGTATTAAATGTATAGAATACTTTCAAATCTTTGGTTTACTGTTTCATAGCTATTAATGATCTGCTATAATTGACAGCTTCTTCATTCTACATCATTACGCAGTTTCGTATTCGTTCCTCATACTACAAACTGCTCATTCGTATTCATTCAGTCGCTTCCAATTATACGCCCCACGAATACACATGAATAAAACAAAGAGGTTTTATTCATAAGTATTCTTTTGCTTACGCACACCAATTCATACATACAACTTCTTATTGTCTTTCTTTCTTTTTTATTTGGTAGAGTGTTGCCCTGGCAATATATACTGCTCATTCATTCCACTTCATTACGCTCAAGGGCATTCGTTCCTCATGCCACCTTTCGCTCATTGCGTTTCATTCAATCGCAGCCAATATTGTCACCCACGAATACCGATACACAAACCCCTAACGAAGATGTTAGCTAGGTTTGTGCATCCGTATTCCTTTTGCTATCGCACCTGATACATGCTTTCAGCTTATCTGATAGAGTTTCTTTATATGGTATGCTTAATAATTGTGCTGAATTACACAAACATTAAGCATGTTCATTATAAGTATATCCAAGTGAAGGGCTTCGATATCCTTTATGAATTTACTTCGTAAATGTATATGGTATGCTTCGCATATTTATATTTATTATTTAATATGGTAATGAGAAATAATGTTTCCAGAAAATGGAAACAATTTCTCATTGTCATTAAGGTTGTAGGGAGTGAAGGACTCCCTACAACCATAGGACCCGCCCCGCAGGGGCGGTCTGTCGACAGCCTGAAATCGATAGATACAGCCATTTGTAGCCATTTATAGTAATTATTTTTTAAAAAATATATACCTGCATTACAAGGTTGTAAAGTTTAAAAACAGCCTTAAAAACAGCCAAAAACAGCCTTTCATATTTCCATTATATTGGTTTGGAAATTTCCAAAAACTTAGGGCGGGGCACGTAGCAGTAAGAGAATATGAGCGAAAAAGCTCATAATTCTTACTTTAAAAAATTGTTAATCAACAAACTAGCCAAAAAATTATAAGTAAGAGTCATTTAAAAGCTTGATAATCAATATTATAACAGCTAAAATTTATGTTAAAATATGTTAATTTAACAATAAAATAACTGAATTTATTTTGCGGAAAATCATCAATTGCGTACCTTAGATATGTTGTTCGAGGAATGAGAAAGGAAGTTTAAACCGCTACAACCGACTGAAATACAGCTGTATAAAAAAGTTAAACCGGAGAAATCCACAGAAAAGTATAAGGAACTTAGCAACCACTTGACATATTGAAAATCAGTTAATTAGCAGTGATGCAATGAACACTAAACCTCTTTTTTATACGGTTGAAAATAGACCGTAGGAAATGCCGAACATTTGAAAAGGGACAAAAAAAAATTATAACTTATTAAAATTCAATTTATAAACCTAAATATTTTTATTATGGAACAAAAAAAAGTAATACCAAAAATTAAAGTAAAGGTAACAATGACAAAGGTCGAACCTGGTCAGCTTTATAAAATCGGAAGTAGTAAAGATGCTTTTATTTGCTTTACTGAAGTATTCAACAAAGATACTTTTTTATTTGCCGAAGAAATGCAACTACTTTGTTTATCACAAGCAAACGAAGTAATAGGAGCTTACAGAGTAGGAGCAGGAGGAAAGACCGGAACAGTCGCAGACTTAAGAAATATCTTTACTGTTGCTTTAAATTCAAACGCCTGCAATATTATAATAGCACACAACCACCCCAGCGGAAACCTGAAAGCCAGCGAAGCAGATATAAAACTTACAAAACAAATAAAAGAGAGCGGAAATTTTTTAACTATTAATCTGGTGGACTCTTTAATTCTGGGAAGTTTTGAAAAATACTACAGCTTTGCTGATGAAGGCATATTCTAAAACCTATATATTTATAAACTAAATACTTAAAAAAATGAAAAATTATACTTTAGAGGAAATTAAAACGCTCAATTTATCAGTTAACAATCAGGCATTAATTTTAGATGCGGAAACAGAAAGTAAAAATTACAATCAATTTTACCCCTCTTATTTTTTGGTTAATGGAGGATATTATGAAAACAGCGAAAAAGAACAGGTTTTTTTTATTGAAAGGATTCAACATTATTTAAAATCTGACATTTGTAAAATTCAAATAAGAAAAGTAAATCAACATAATAAATATTACTATCTTATATATAATTATTCAGATTTTCCAACCCTTACAACGTCAGAAAAAGAACAGATAAAAAGAAGCCTGACAGAACCCCAAAATGTTGGAATAATGACAACAAAAAAGTTAACGAAATGGGTAGAATATACAGAGAAAAAATTTCTCTTGTATCAGGAGCAGGAAAACCAAAACCAAAGCAAAATATTAAATTTTTACAACAGTTTAAAAGATGAAAAAGTTTATTACTGGGAAGGTAAAAAACGGGGAGAAATAAGGAAAAACGGCCTTGTTTTTTCTTTTGAAATTTCAAACAGTTATATATCTACAAAGGTAGTTGTAGACACTAACAGAAATATAGACATTATACAATTCAACAAATTAGCAAACAATCAATTTAATACATAAGAAATGGAAACACTAACAGACAAAAGAAACCGCCTGAAGGAGTTAAGCAGCAAAGCAAAAGAAGAAGTAAAAAAGGGAGCAGCTGAAACAGTGAACGAGGCATTAATTAAAATGTATGAGAATGAAGGACACAAAGATTTTTTAACGGTTGAAAAATGGAGGTTAAAAGGTTACGAGATAAAAGACAATGAAAAGCCTTTTTTATTGTGGGGTAAGCCATTAAATAAGATTAAACATGAAGAAAGCAGCGGAGCCCCTTTTTTTACATTGGTTAATTTATTCAGTAATAAACAAGTTAAAAAAATATAGTTATGAAATTTTTTTGCTATAAATGCGGGGATGAATTTATTCCGACACCTGAAGAATTAAAACTTTTTTCTGATGGTGAGATTCAAAAGCCTGATTCATGCGAGGAATGTTTTCAAATGGAAAATAATTTTGAGCCTGAAAATTTTTATTCTGATGCTGATATAGGTTTGTAAATATTTTAAGCTTTTTAACCTTAGACCTATCCAAAGTTTTGGATAGGTCTTTTTTTTCAGGTCGCCGCTAACGCGGGGTTTTCCTGCGGAAGGCAAATTTTGGAATATTTTTAAGCATGAAAATTAAAATTGATTAAATTTGAATGCTTAAAAATATAAATTGTAAAATTTAAAATACTAAATTTGAAAATGATTTATAAATAAAAATTATTACATTTGTAAGAAATAAATGTGACATCTGTCAGGACTATAATACAATAATTTAGGTTTAAAGGATGTAATAGTCAGAAGTATTATACATTGCAAGCAAGCGTGCTTTATAAAACAAATTAACTGTAAATTTTGAATAATTAAAATTATAAACCAATGAAGACAAATAAGAGATTTCAAATAACACATTTAATAATCTTGTCAATAGCTTTTCTTTCTATTTTTTCTTGTTCATCAGAATCGCAAAAGTTGAAAGGCAAATGGCAAGTGATAACTATGGAGAACAAAGAGATTAAAATAATGGCTAATCCTGCTACTTATGAATTTGGGGATAACGGGAAGTGTTTTTTTACTATGGGAGATTTACCACAAGTAGAGACATACGATTGGAAATTAAGCGGAAACAAAGTAGTTTTAACGCAAAACTTAACGTCTGAAGTGCTAGAATTATTAGAAAATAGAATATTAGTCCTGAGTCCTGAGCATTTTGGTAATCCAGGATTTTTCATAAAAAGTACAGACAAATTAACAATAGATGAATTTATATCAATTATAAACCGCAACAAAGAAAAGAGCAATTACTTAAAATCATTTAAATGAAATCTAACATTTTGTGCCTTTTATTGGTTGTTTAAAACCTGCTAAAGACAAGCCTAAATTCAGGCTAAATGAATCAGAAAATTAACGCCTGCTGGTAACAGCCAGAAAATAGCTTAAATTTGCATTCATATCTAATCTATTTTCTTATTAAAATCAAACTTATAAATTTCTAATGTATGGAAGAAAATAAATCAAAAATTGCTTATAAAAAAAGCCTTATCAATTGGAGTGAATTGAGCCGATTTCTTACAAATGGCGATAGGTCCGGAATCCGGCCCAATGATATCCCATTGAAATATCAAAAGGAAGTATCTGAATTAATAAAACTTATTGATGATTGGTCAGAAAAAGTAAAAAAATAAAACCAAACATTTAAGGCTGTGAATTTCATGGCCTTTTTTTATGCTCTTTACCCGACTTCAGTTTTTTTTTAATGGTCCCGATAAAGCAAATTCACCTTTATTCTTTCTTTGATTTTTGAACTATTTTTTCTTTATTTTCAAAACTTCAGCTGATTCCTTTTTAAATCAGCAGTAATATGTTTTCAACTGCTTAAAATAATTTGCACTTCAATGTTTGTTTCTGCTAATCATTTTTTTTATTCTGAAAGTTTTTACGGCTCAGTTTTCTTTTTCCCTTCTATCCGGTATTTTTAACCAACAGATTTTTTGTGTTATCTTTTAAAAAATATATACAAAGTTTTGTTCCTACAGCAGGAGTCCTGACAATGGATTTTCTCGGCATATCCTCACTGCGCTCCGGTATTCCAATTCCTCCATTGCCATCCTGCTTACAGAACATACAAACTGGTATAATTTTTTTATTAATAACTCAAAAACAAAAAATCATGTTCGAAAAAATTTACATCGGAAAAGGAAAAAAAGTTGAAAACTTAGAAATCGTAAAAGTTAAACTTTCAATCGAAGAATTACAAAAAATGATCAACGAAGCAGGAACTTCAAAAAACATTTACTTCGAAATTGCAAATATGAAGCATGCAGATCAATTTGAAAACACTCATACTTGCTATTGGTCTAAAAAAGTAGAAGAAGTAGCTGAAGAAACAGCCGGAAAATCTGGAAAGAAAAAATAAGTTTTCAAAAATTCATAAGAAAGGGAATCTGAAAGGATTCCTTTTTTTTGCTTTGTCCTTTTTTTTTGAATCCTGCCAAAATATTTTTGCAGCAAATATTTCAATATGAATCCCGATGCTGTAAAATTAAATTATGTTTTGAACGATTTAGATATTTCTTCCAATCCTGATGGCTCACAACGCTCATTTTCAATCCGCTTTATAAAGAGCAATGGAGAAAGTGTTTATCTGAACAGAGCAGTTAAAACAGGTCTTAATTTTAATCTTAAAGAGAATGCGATGAGAGGTGTCAGACCGGTTGATTCAGAACTTAAGCCAATTGGCCATATTTATGCCGTAAAAATATGGCATATTGTTGAATATAATAATCTAACAGTTGTTTTATGAATGTATGTTTTAATAAAAAAGATATTCCTTTATTGGCTGTTGGTGAACGCATAATGGTAGTAACAAAAGGCGGTCCTACTTTGACATCTGCTTCACCTGCTGAAGATATTTCTCCCATAATCATGGGTGAAAGCAAGATTGTCAGATGGGGAGATCAGAACAATTATCCATCCATTGCTGAAGCATACATTCGTAAATCTACTGTATTAAACAGTGGCTTGCGCTATAAATGGATGGCTACAATTGCCCAGGGTATTTATGCTGCAAATCAAAGTGGAATTGATGCAAATGGCAATGATATCCTTACTGTAGTTCCTGATATTCAGTTACAACGTAGCCTCAGAGATAGAAAAGTTTTCAATTATATGCTGGATGCTTACCGGGATATCTTTAAATTCGGGATTTGTTTTCCGGAATTGATTTTTTCTGCAGATGGCAGCAAAGTGGATGGTATCAACATCATCAATGCCCGCTTTTGTCGAATAACTAACGATAAACAATATGTTGCCTATTCTGAATATTGGGAAGGGACAACAACGATAGCCAATTCAGAAAATACAAAGTTTATTCCTATCCTGGATCATTATGATCCATTAGCCGACCTGAACAGATTGAAAATGGCAGGAAAAACCAAAGGGAAAAGCTATATTTATCCGCTTTTTAATCGTTTTTCAAACAATGTAATTTATCCTTTGCCAGATTGGGATACTGCACGTCAGAGCGGATGGCTGGACATAAGCCAGGAAGTGCCGGAATTTATTAAAAATGTCTACAAAAATCAGGCTTCACTGACGTATTTGATTCGTATTCCATATAGTTATTGGGATAAAGTTTATCCTGTCAGCCAATACACAAATCCTGTTGAGCGAAGAAAACTAATAACAGCAGAAATTGCAAAAATTGAAACTACGCTCATTGGTTCAGAAAATTCTAAAAAGTCCCTGGTGACTCATTTTTCAGTCAATGATTTAGGAAAAGCAGAAGAAAAATGGGATGTAGAAGTTCTGGATGATAAATTCAAAAGTGATCAGCAATTGATTACTTCTGCAGCTGCCAATTCTGAAATTTTATTTTCAATACTTGTAAATCCTGCAGTGGTTGGAGCCATGCCTTCAGGAGGTGGTCCTTATGCTCAGAATTCAGGGGGTAGCAATATCCGCGAAGCTTTTCTGGTGAACAATGCCCTGGCTTGGGTGGATCAGCAACATATCATTTATCCCATTGAACACATGCTCAGATTCAATGGATACAGTGAAGATATCGAAATCAGAGTGAAAAAGACAATATTAACCACGCTCGACACAGGTGCCGGCACTAAAACCCTTAGCTGATGTTTTTTATACAAGATACTTCTGAAATTCAGAAATTTATAGGTATCAATGCGGATTTCAACTTTGACATCCTGAAACCTCATTTAACTTGGGCTCAGGAAACTTATTTTCCTGATTTATTGGGTGCATTGTATGATAAATTGGTGTATCTTAGTAATTATGGCTACAGTCAGCAGGAATTGACCAAAAAACCTAGTTTCGACATGCTTTTTGAAAAAGTAAACAGCGTTATTGTTCATATTGCTGTTTTTGACTGGCTTTCCATTGCAGGTATTTCTTTATCTGACATTGGTTTACATCGGCTGGAAAGTGAAATGGGAGGGACAACCCGCAAATCGGCTTATCAATACCAGGAACTATCTGCAAAAGAGTTTTACAGGAAAAGAGGTTTTAATGCCATGGACAATGTATTGAAATATGTTGTTCAGAATATTACCATTTTTACTGAATTTCTCTATTCAGAATCTTATAGAAATCTGACGACTGATATTATTCCCAATACTGCCATCTTTAATAAGCATTACAATATTGGTGGCAGTATGCTTTTGTTTATGAAATTAAAGCCTTTTATTCACGATGCTGAAGTATTTGATATTATTCCGGCTATTGGCAATGCTTTGTTTGAAAATACAAAAGCCAATATCAATGCTACACAGGGTAGTTATGCTACCTTGATAATTCCTGCAATGAGAAGTGCATTGGCAAATTTAGCCATTGCAAGAGGGATTGAAGCATGCAGTATTAATCTGGTTGAAGATGGTGCCCGCCTGATTGTGAAAGATAGTTTCAGCAATAATATTGAAACCTTAACAAAGCCTGATTTATCAAAACTGATAGTTGATTGCAGAAATACCGGCGAAAACTATCTGGGTTTGCTATGTTCCAATATCAGAGCAAATATAAATCAATTCCCTTCATTCATTGATAGCAGAACAGCACCTTTTGATAATACAGATAAAAAACTAATAACATTCTATTAGTATGAACAGCAATATTTTCAGTAAGATTTTCACTTTCGTCCTTAGCTATTTTGCACCCATAGCTACCATTATTCATGTAATGCTGATATTCATTCTGATTGATTTAATATCAGGTATCTGGGCAGCTAAAAAAGCCAATATCCCTATTGAAAGTTCTAAAATGAGAAAGACAGTCAGCAAACTGATCTGGTATATGGTGGCAGTGATCATGGCGCACATGATGGAAAATACATTTTCAATGCAATGGTGCCACATGGCTCAGATTTGTGGTGGTTTTATCTGTATGGTGGAAATTAAATCTGTCTTTGAAAACATTAGCAAAATCACCAATGAGCCTGTATTTATAAAATTATATAAGTTGTTTGAAAAGAAAGCAAAAGATACAGTTAATTTAAGTAATAATCAAAATAAAGATCAAAATGAGAGTACCGGTAGCAGGTAAAATCCTGAGTGGTTTTGGCATGAGAATACATCCCATTACCAAAAAACAAAAAATGCACAATGGTGTAGATATCGCTTCTCCATTGGGAACAATCGTAGTATCTCCTTCAGATGGCAAAGTTACGGATGTCTGGAATGATACTGTTTTTGGTGGTGGATTTTCCATCCGGATTAAACATTTTAATGGCTATTCGACAGGATATTGCCATCTTTCCGCTCAATTGGTAAAAATAGGCCAGCTGGTCAAAGAAGGGGAGCCAATTGCAAAAGTTGGCAGTACCGGAGCTTCAACGGGTCCACATCTGCATTTTGCTGTCAGAAATGTCGAAGGAGTAAATATTGATCCTCAATCTGTAATAATATTCTAATATGAAAAAGCTGATTTTTTTATTGTTTGCATTAAGTTTATTGAGCTGCAGGGTGCAAAAAGATACTGTTATTCAAAAGAATGACAGTTTAATCTATATTGAGAAACTTAGATTTGACACTGTTACAACACCTGCAGACAGCAGCTGGTTATTTGCTAGTTTTAAATGCGATAGTTTAGGAAATGTTTATTTGGCGGAAATTAAAGACCTGAAATCCAAAGGCCTTATCGCTTCTTTAGATTTTACAAATGGGATACTGAATTTTGCTACCCGAAGAGAAGAAACTAAAACGCCTGTCACTTGTGTTGATCGTTACATTAATCGCAGGATAAATACTACACTAACTGTAACCAAAACTATCATTAAAATGAGTATGTTTCAGAAGATTTTTTTCTGGATGGGTTTAATAAGTATTGTTGCATTCATAATCGGTGCTTATTTAAAATTCAGAAAATAATGCATGAAGTTAAAATTCAGATTCAAAATAAATTCTTCAGGAAAAAGAAATGCTTTCTTTTTCCTGCTTCATTTTCTGACCTTAACTTTGATCAATGGACTGCTTATCATCAATATGTTTTGCAACATATCGGTGAAGCTGAATTGCTCTGGATTTTTCTTTCCGGAAATGAAAAGTTTAAACTAAAAATACCAGGTGAAAGAATAGCAGACATTGAATACTTAACTTATTTCATTCATTCAGAACCAAGTCCTGAATGGTATATGAAATTTGTTGTATTAAATGGTGTTAAATTAATAGGTCCTGCTTCAGAATTTAAAAATATGGTTTGTGGTGAATTCGTTTTTGCTGACACTTATTATACTTCCTTTAAAGAAACAGAAGATGAAAATTTCCTGAATAAATTCCTTGCAGTCCTGATGCGTGAAATTGATTCTCTTGCCAATGAAACTTCTCCTGCTTGGAAAGGGGATAATAGAATCATCTTCAATGAAAATCATATTGACAGAAGGGCAGCATTAATTTCAAAAATGCCATTAGATAAAAGATTGGCAGCCGCTTTTAATTATTCAATTATCAGGGAGTTATTAGAAAAAAGATACATCTGGATTTTTCAGAAATCTTCTGCCGAAAGTAATAGTAAATCCAGTGGCTGGGATAAGGTTATACGTAGCATGTGCTTTGGAGATATAACCAAACTTCAGGAGATATTTTTTGTGCCTTTATATACCTTTTTTGATGAGTTAAATGATGCTATAAGGGTGAACCCATAATATTTATGTGTAAGAAAAAGGTATTAGTAATATATTAATTTCAGTATTATATTCCTAAATTTTTGCAATAAATATACAAGATCTAATTCTTAGTTGTTACTTATTTAAATCCTTTCAAGTATTGTTTCTACTAATTTTCTTACAGGTTTTTTATAATCAGCACTAAATTGTCTGGAAACTCTGTTCGCTATTAAAACACATATTGTAAGTGTTTCATGTCCAAGCATATTTCCTAAACCATATAAAGCAGATGTTTCCATTTCCAGATTACAGATACGATGTCCATTATAACGAAAAGTTTCCATTCTGTCATTAATGTCAGGATAAGCAAGTTCCAGCCTAATTTGTCTTCCTTGTGGTCCATAAAAACCAGGAGCAGTAGCAGTAATCCCTTTGTTGAAACCTTCCCCTAATTTATCAAATAGCTTTTGTGATGCTTTAACAAAATATGGAGTTGGAAGATTTTCGCCCCATTGAGTATGTTTGATAAAGGCTGTTGCCATTTCTTGATCACACACATCTATGGATGCCTTGTAAAAATGAAGCATTCCATCTAATCCAAGTCCATATTCTGACATCATGAATGAATCTACAGGTAAATCACCTTGCAAAGCACCAGAAGTACCAAGTCGTATGATGTTTAATGAAGTGTGTTTATCTTTGGGCTCTCGTTTTGATAGATCTATATTCACCAGTGCATCTAGCTCGTTCATCACAATATCAATATTGTCAGTTCCCATGCCAGTAGAAATAACGCTTATACGTTTATTATTGAAATATCCAGTATGAGTACATAATTCGCGATGAAGTACTTTGCATTCAATTTTGTCAAAAAGCGCTGATATTTCAGGAACACGTCCAGGGTCTCCCACAACAATTATATTTTCAGCTAAATTTTCAGGATGTAAGTTAAGGTGATAGATTGTTCCCTCAGGAGTAATTATTAATTCAGATTCTTGTATTTTTGACATTGATCTTATAATTAAATGTAAAATTTATTTTGGTATTCAAAAATATGAAATATTTAAATACAAATATTATTCTTTAAAACTAATTTGGAGGTTCGTTTATTTTTATTGAACAATCCCTTGTAAGACCTGAAAAATCATAAACCGTTTTAGCAAAACTAAATTGCAGTAAAAAGTCTTAACTTGCTTCTTGAATTGTCCTAAAATTAGGGGTTACTTTGATTAATGTAAAATTATTAAATATTTAATAATTTCTTTTTAATTTTTTTTAATTAAAATTAAGTTAAATGACATTTCTTTTTTACTAAAAGTATAATATTCAGTCTTGTATATTAAATTTTCATATTAGATTTATTCTAAATAATTTTTTATTGCAATTATATTTTATAAATATTATAAAATTATTTGCTTTAATTAATTTTTTTATTATAAATTTGTTCAAAAAAAATAAGAATAATATTTATTTTAGATTTTTATTCACAATAAATTCAAGTTATAAATTCAACAAATCAATCAAAATGAAAATAAAAACAATTAAATTGATTTTCAGTTTTCTGATAGTCTTAACTATTCAATCCTGTGTTTCAAAAGAAGAAAAGTTATTAACTAAATTCGATAGTTTTATTAATGATTTACAAGAAGATATAAAAACAAATAAGATTACTGAAAACAAATGGGCTGAATATGAATTAAAGTTTAATCAAATAAATAATGAATTTGAAATCAGAAAAGCTAATATGACAGATATACAGAGAGAAAAAATAAGTTCTATAATAGGTGTTTACCAAGCTATTAATATCAAACATAACGTTAAAGATGTTAAAAATCAGATTAATGATGTTAAAAATCAAGTTGAAGGATTCATTGAAGAAGTAAAGAAAAAATAATACCAGATAATCTTAATACATTTAAAAGCATTTAAAGTTTCGTTAATTTTCAAAAGATTTAAAATCATAACAAACAATTAATATATTTAGATATGAAAAGAAAAAAACTATTTGTTTATGGACCACTTTTGTTTATAATTTTATTTTTTATTGAATCATGTGGTAGTAAAAATGGGAATGATCCATTCTCGGAAATAAATTTTTGGGATGAAAAAGGGATGACTTCTAGAGTGGAAAATTATTTTGACAACACATTAGGGGAGAAAGCTAATCCAAAATCTGGAAATCCTGTTGTTTATGTTGATTTTTCTGATGGACTTATTCAAGCATATACTAGTAACCCAGAAAATAAAAGTATTATTCAGGCTATCACGAATAAATTTGTCAGTAAAGATATTAAATGGAAAGCCTTAGGGATTAAAACAGGAGAAATAACTGATTTAGAATTTGAAAGTAATGAATTGTTTAATAAAGTAACGGATCCAAATTCTTATGTTGGCCTTATGGCACCAATTCAGACAGCACTGAATGAAATTACTAATAGCAAAAATGATGCACTTTTAATAACCGATTTTGAAGAATTTACTCCTGACGGAGTGGAGCAAATGGAAAATTATGCTAAAAAATATTTTATTAATTGGTTATCAAAAGATAATTCTATAAGTTTTTTTTATACAAACTTTAAAGAAAAGAATAAAAAAACAAAAATTACTACAGATAAACATCTCTTTTTTACAATTTTTACACATGGTAAATCTAATGAAAATAGTCTTATTACACAAATAGTTGATGCTTTTAAAGGAAGATTTAATCCCAAAAGATTTGACCTTACAAATAATCCATATACCCTTAGTAATGAGTATGGTGGGAAAGAATTGACAGGGATAGGAATGGACTTACAAAAACAAGTTACGTCATCTTATAACGGATTAAATTTCAAAAAGCCTTTCGAATTTATTAATATTGGAAAATATAATTGGGAATACCTTGATAAAACTATTAAAAATCCCAAATATAAAGACGATATATTCCTTTCAAAATTATTTTTAAATACATCCAATGAGTCTTCATACAAATTAAGTAAACTTGAGGTAAAAGTATATGATGTTACAGATGATTATATAAAGTATAACAAATGTTATGAGGCAGCTACTAATTTCAAACCTGTAACAATAAAAGATAAAAATGGAAAAAATGTGTTTGATGAAAAGGCATGTAAACCTATTGCAAAACTTTGCTATGACCCAAAAACCAGCCAATTAAAGTCAGAATGGCTTTATTCCTATAATAAAGAAATAACTCCAATAGACGAAGTTTTTATGCTGAATCAGGATCTATTTATCAATAATAAAAAAGATCATGCAGATAAAGTAGAATTGCAAATAAAGATGCATACAAACTATAAATTAGAAAAAATTAAAAATCCTAACAGCTTATTAAGATTAGATATTGTCATTGAAGATTGTGTTTTTAATGATTCAAATCCTCAATTATTAGATTTTCAATGGAAATCATGCACTGTTAAAACTCAACCAATAAACACTTCCATATCAGAATCTATTAGAAATACACTTCAGGATCCACAGGTACTTCCAAAAGGGAAAGTGTTATATTCATTTTATATCAAAACATTAAACAAAAAATAATTCAATTATTTATTAATCATTTTAAATTAAAATTATGATAGCTTACTTTTTTGCAGCAATTATTGCAGCCGCAATGATACTGATTTCAGCATTAATTTCTATTGCCATTAAATTTGAAGGTGGCAGCCATCCTAAAGATCCTGGAAAACGAAAAACTTGTTTCTGGATTTTTGCAATTATAAATCCTATAATTTGTTATGTAATTGGAATGTTTTTAGTTGCTCCAAATGCAAATACAGATCAAATTGCACATGATGAGTTTATTTCAGCTCTTAATATTGCTACAGGAATTGGCTTCGTTATTTATATTCTAATTGGATTTATTTTAAGTAAATTATTTAGAAATGGAAAACTTGGTAATTGGTTTTAAAAAAATAATACTAATAAATTATGACTCAAGATAAATTATTTGTTATCGCTGTTGGCGGTACAGGAATGCGGTGCCTTGAAGCTTTTACTCATTTATGTGCGATTGGAATGTTTGATAATCAAGAAATCGAAATCTTGACTTTAGACACAGATCAAACCAATGGTAATAAAGCTAAAGCTGAGCAGTTAATAAATCTTTATTCTCGTATAAAGACATCAGGTTCTGTTAAAGGAGGAACCCCAAATTCTAACACTTTTTTTTCAGCTAAACTTAATTTATATAGATTTTTTACAGATTATTCTGGAATTGGAAGAGAAAATTACAGAAATATTTCTAAACTTTCAACTGGCACACCAGAACAACAACGTGCAAATAAATTAATTTCCGATTTATTTTTAGAAAAGAATTCTGTTCAAGAATTTAATCTTGCACATGGATATAGAGCTCAAACTCATTTGGGATCACATTTAATGTACCATGGTATTATTGAGGCTGCCCGAAGTTTAAAAAGTGGCAAAGATGTCAAAAGTCAAGAAAAAGAATTAGGAGAATTTGTAGCAAAACTAGAAATTGCAGCTGAAAATGCCAGAGTTTTTATTTTTGGTTCTGTATTTGGAGGTACTGGAGCTTCTTCAATACCAGTTATTCCAAAATCACTTCAGGATTTTATTAAAATTAGATCAAATGGAAAATCTTCATTTGATTTTTCAAAGTCTAAGTTTGGTTCAACTTTATTAACTGAGTATTTCACCTTTAAAAAGCCTGATGCTAAGCAAATGTCAACAAAAGATGATAGCGTAATAGCAGATGCTTCATTTTTCCCTTTAAATAGTCAGGCTGCTCTTCAATTTTATCAAAATGACCCTACAGTTCAACGATGTTATAAAAGATTATATCATATAGGGTGGCCAATTGAAAGTAAACCACTTGATCAAAATAAAAAAGAAGATAAAACAATTACCGGAGGAGCTGATCAAACCAATCCATGTCATATTACTGAATTAATCTGTGCATGCGCTGCTTATGATTTTTTTACAAGAATTGATGGTTTTGATGTTCCTAAAGCTGAGTATGTATATAAAGCAGTAGAATTTAATAATAATTGTTTTAATTTTAACTTTAATGATTTTGTTGGTAATGAAAATAAAGCAGGTGAAACTTTCGCCAATCGTTTAGGTGCTTTTTTATCGTTAGCTCATATTTCATTAACAAGAAATGGTGGTGCTAGAGGTGATAGTGGAATAAAAGGATTTATCACACAATGTGAAAAACAAAAATTACCTCAATACAGTTCAATTTCTGCAGACGAGTGTGATGAAATAAATGAATTTTTTAAACAATTTGCTTATACTTTTGAAGGCGAAAAATTCTCTCATGGATGGCTGTATCAAGTTAGATCAACTGTTTCACCTGGTACTTTCATGTTTGACAATAAAGCTTTCACAGAAAATCCAAAAGAATTAAAAGATTTAGATGTGGGAACTTTATTTTTAGAAAGAAATAATCATTGGCCTAAAGGAAGCATAATGTCAGATAGATATAGTACATTTATTTCTAAATTGTTAGAAACAAAACCCCTTGATGAGCAAAAAGTTAACACAACCAAAGAAAAATTTTTAGCTCACATTTATAATGCTATTACTTTATCTCAAAACTTTCAATTAAATTAATCAGATTATGGCAGATAAAAAAATAAAAGCACTTGCAATAAAAGTAAACTCAAAATCTGAGCCAGCAGGTGTAGAATATAAATGGGATAAAATTCCTCAAATAGAAGTTTTTACAAAAGATATTGTTATTCCTGAAATTGCAGCTGATAAGGATGGTAAAACAACTGTTAATATTGGATCTATTGTTTCTGGAATGCCAACTGTTTTTGCAAGAGCTAATTTATTCAGAAATGCGTTAGATAATATTACGGATAAAGCTGCTGAGGTTTCTGGTTTAATGTTATTTTATAAATCATTATTAAATGAATGGAAAGGATTAATAAGTTGTATTGCCTTAAATTATAAAGATATTAAAGTTGAAAGAGTATATTTGTCATATAGTGATGGAAAAAAACTTATTGATACTGATAATATATATGAACCCTTAGGCGCATTTGGTAATGTTCTTTTTGAAAGACAACCACTATGGTGTGACCAATCTCTGGCTGTAAATGATGAAAAAATTCCATTTATTGATGTAATTATTTTTAATGATGAAGTTGTTGGTGGAACTTCTCCCGATAGTTTTTTGTTTACTTCAGTTGCTTATTCTATTAAAAATAAATTACCTTTTGTAAATATAAATAATGGTAAATTCATTGATCCCCTTAATTCTGAATTACAACCAGATGAATTAAATAAAATTTATGGTTATGCAAAACAAATATTGAATAATATTGAGAAATTTCGAATTAATTATAATGAAGTTGATGATTTTCTAAAACCAAATTATAGTAATTTAAACGGTACTCTTCAGGACTGGATGAAACAAATGGATGTATATGCTCTGAAAAAAGGCTGGCCAAAATTAGCAGATCAAACACCTCCAGAAGTGGGAAATTTGTTTCAATATCCATTTAATTTGTTGTTTAATTATTCTACAGAATTATATGGTTTAGACGGGATTATTTCTAATGATTCAAGTCTTGAAGGTTCTATTCAGTTTGATCCAAAAGATTTACTTTTACCTGAAACTACCGAAGTTGTTCAAATCAGATTTGGTGGTGCTGAAACAAAAAACTACTTAAAATCAAAACCAATTCTTTTATTAGAAGCTGAAACTTTAGGTCAACTTAACAGCTATACTTATTTTACTTTACCTCTTACACCGCTAGCTCTTAATATATTCGGAGCGACACTTGATGCTTTAGTTGGATTGCATGATAATTCTGCTGTAAAATCAAGAATATCTGCAATATATGATCCTAATAATAAAGATGGTGAGAAGTTAATTGTTACACTTAAATTATTTACCCAATCTAGTAACGAACCTATTAAAAAAGAGTTAATTTATAATGTTAATCATGAATCAATTAGAGGTAAAGATATATTAATGTGGCCAAATTTTATTTCAAAACAATGGAATAGGTATTTCCTTTATTCTGAAATCCCACATAATGATGTTAAATTTCAGGCAACACCTTTTATTGGAGATGTTAATGATCCTTACTTTCGTATTGTTTTAGATGAAAAAGGTGTACCTATTTATCTCGCTGAAAAAGGTAAAGTTTGCTTATTTGTTGACCAAAGAAATATCAAATTTCAATTACACATTAATTCAAACCCTGCTGTTGCTGATAATGCTTATAAATATGAAATTTATGAAAGTAATCAACCTTTTAAGGGTATAAAATTTTCTTATAATGGCGTTAATTGTGGCTTTGGTATAATTCGTTATGATGGAACAGGGAATAATCCTAATTTACCTAATAATTTGCTTTCCGTTACTAAAGATTTAAAAGGTGCTAAGTTGGGAGTAGATTTTGGTAGTACAAATTCATCAATAGCTTATTATTCTGAAGGGGATAATAAAATTTGTGATAATATCATACTTGAAAATAGAAGAGTTTCCCTTCTTTCTGATGATGCAAAAAACAATAATGAAAGACCTGCTGTTGAAGATGAAATTTTCTTTTTTCAGAACGATAAGATTATTACTAATTCTATAAAGTCTGTTTTAACCATACATGATCCAAGGAGACTGGTAAATGAAAATAATATTTCCCCTGATTCTTTAGCTTCTCAAGCTGTAAAAGGCGGATTCCCATGTTTTGAAAAAAACTTACCTATCGAAAATGCACAAAATAATCGTTATATTTTAGGTTATAATAGAGTTGGAAAAGCAGAGCTAGTATACAATATGAAGTGGTCAACTCAAAGTATTGATAAAAGCTATAAAACAGCATATTTAAGTTCTTTATTATTGCATGTATATGCTCAATTATTTATTGAAAACCATGTTCCTAAAACATTAAAATGGTCATATCCATCATCAATGGGCAAAGATTTATTGACTTCCTATCAAGGAATTTGGGATTCATTAAAAGAAATTAGTCCAATTATAAGTAATGGTAACTCACTAAAAATATGCCCTCCATCAGATCTTTCTGATATTGGTGATACTTCATCAGGAAGCACTTGGAATATGGAAGGTAATTCTAATTCTTCAGAAACAGCTAATTCAGGATGGGGAAGTTTTGATAATAATAGTAGTTGGGGAAGTGAACCGACACCTTTACCTATAAAATCAGGATGGGGTAATGAGGAAACAATAAAGAAAAAATCAATTATAGACATTGCTACTGACCTTGGTCCTATTCGATTCGATTTTAAAACATTAGATGATAATGAATCTTTAACAGAAGCTTGTGCTGTTGCAAATTACATGGTTAGACCAAATGGAGGATATTCATTAAATCCTGGAGAATTAGTGCTTTGTTTTGATATAGGTGGTAGTACTACTGATATTTCAGCTTTATGCCAAATGGATGGTGGTAAAGCAATGATAAAACAAAATTCTATACGTTTTGCAGCACAACGTGTTGCTGAAGCAACAAAATATTCACCAAATTTCAAGTCAGTTCTACTAAAAATGTGTGAACTTAAGAAATTTAAAATAGAAGGTCTTAACACTCCAAACAATAAGTTTAATGAAAATACTGCACCTTATTATTTTGAACAAGTTGTTGATAGGCTCGATGCAACAGACTTTGATGATTTCTATAGATTAATTGCTGCTGAGTGTAAAGAAATGATGAGCGTTAATCTTTTTGTAACAGGCTTAATTATGTATTATGCTGGACAATTAACCTATAAACTAAGAACTGAAATTGTCAGATCTGATGATGCACCAATGGCAGTAAAAAATATTCAACCAAGAATTAAAATAGCATTTGCAGGAAAAGGTGCTAGGATATTTGATTGGTTTAATGCTGTTAATCCTAAAGCTGCTAATGATTATTATACACAAATGTTTGTAAGAGGTATTGGAGGTGAGTCAGTTGCAAAAAATACAATCACTCCAATTCAACTTAATCCTTTGATAATAATTGACATTAATAGCCAGAAAGCTAGCAATAATGCGGATGTTAAATATGAAGTCTCAAAAGGTTTAGCAATACCAACTGATCAGACAAAAATACTTGTTCCAAAGAATAAAAACGCAATTGAAGTTTTAGGAGAAGATAACTTCTGTGTAATTGCACCAAATGGTGAACTTAAATACCTCGAATCTATTAATTCTATTACACCTGAAATGATGGAACATTTAGGGGAAGCATTTATTTGTTTACCACCTCCAGGAAAACCACCTTGTCCAAGATTCATGGATTTTTCTGATTTATTTTATAAAGTAGCTTCTTCAATGTTTGGTTTAAAAATGAGCCAATCTGAATTTATGATTGGTTTTCAAGATATGAATATAGAAAATTATATTAAAGGTGATTCAGAATACATTGAAGCTAGAAAAAGAAAAAATGATCAGAAAAAATTTGACTATATAGCACCTATTATTATATTAGAGGGCATGAAATTTTTTGAAAAACATTTATTAAAAGCAATTCAAAAATCATAATCGCAATGAATTTCTGTGTTCTTGTTAAAATATCAAAGCATAAGGTCACTTTCTGGTATCAATCAGAAAAGAGTCCTTATGCTCCTTTGATAATTAAAGAATCAAATGAAATTCCACTTTATTTTTATGTAAATTGCAATGATTTTATTTTTGGAGATAACGTTGCTAGAGATAAGTATAATTCAAGCGACCCAAATGCTTATGGAAATTACTTTGAAATTATTAAAGACCCAAGTAAGCATTTTACTATTTCTGGTAATAAAAAACCAGTAAAACAATTGCTTTATTATGGTATAGAAAAATACTTATCTCACTTCTTGAATACTGTATTATACAAAAGTGATTCCATTGAATCTTATAGACAATTTTTTCCACTTCGTTTTCTGTATGAAGCTGACATTGAAGATAAAGAAAAAATATTTATTGAAAGTATATTCTTAGAAGCAGGTTATGATAATGTTGAAAGAATCAGTTTCAATGAATCATTATTTGAAGTTTTATTTAATAATGGAGTGATAAATACAAATTTATCTATATTGCTTCTTAATGGGATAGAAAATACTTTATATATTGATTTATATAAAACGATTTCAGGAGAATTAATTGGTTCTTGCAAAATTGAAGGTCAAGGTGCTGATCCAAGAGTTATGATTTTAGCAGAAATGATTATCGAAGATATCATAGAATTAAATTCCTATTTATATATTAATAAAGATGCTGAAGTTGCTGCAATTTTACCATTTGCTGCTGAATTATTAGAAAATGATGCTCCTATTATTAAAAGTCGAACAAATCTAACTGATGGGAAAACATATTCTTTTGAAGTAAAAAGAAATATGTTAAATCAACGATTATTATATCATTCTAATGATGGTATTTATACAGCAATTGATGAATTATTAAAATTAAATTGTATAAATATTAAAGATACAATTATTTTACTTGCTAGTAAAGAAATAAATACATCTTATTTATCTAAAAAATTATTAAGTAAATATCCATACGTTAAAGGTATAGAGCCTCTTCATATTATTGAAACTATGAAATTGATTTTTTTAAAAATAGCACAATCAGGCTATTCTGCTAAGAAAAATGAGACATCAACTATACAAAAGCTTGAAATTGAAAAAAAAGGTCCAATACCTTGGCCTTCAAGAGATGTAATAAAAACCCCAATAGTTAATAAAAAAGTACCTATACCCTGGCCTCCAATTATTGAAAATAAAAAGCCACCACCACCACTACCTCCTCCTCCTATTGCAAAGCCGAAGGATAAACCACCACCACCACCACCACCTCCTCCTCTGGCTTCAAAACCTAAGGATAAGCTGCCTCCACCTCCTCCAAGAAAATAGCTTGTTAATCTATAATTGCAATGCATAACTGAAATATAAATCAATTAATATAAATTAAAAAAGATTAAAATTATGGCAATAAATTTATCAAAAGGTTCAAGTATAAACCTAAAAAAAGAAAGTCCTTCAGGAAAAATTTTTGTAGTTGGATTGGGTTGGGACACAGGTGATTCAGCTCAGTTTGATTTAGACGCATCAGCTTTTATTGTTGGCGAAAATGGCAAAATATTGAATGACAATTATTTTGTTTTTTATAATAATGCTAAATCACCTGATGGTTCTGTAATTTATTCCGGAGATAATAGGACAGGTGCTGGAGACGGTGATGATGAAACTTTGATTATAGATACTTCAAAAATTAATTCAGCTGTACAGCAAATTGTATTTTGTTGTAGTATTGACGAAGCTGAAAGTCGGGCTCAAAATTTTAGTATGGTGAAAAATGCATATATTCGAATTTATGATCAAGGAACCGGTACTGAAATTGCTACCTATTTTTTAGCAGAAGCTGCATCGAATGAAACAGCATTTATTTTAGGTAGATTGGTTAACTCTAACGAAGGATGGATATTTGAAGCATATCCAGTGGGTTATCCTGGTGGTTTAGAATTCTTAGTTGGTATATATACTTAATTATTAACCCTTAAATATTAAAAATTATGGCAATAAAATTAGAAAAAGGTGGTAGATTTAACCTTCAGAAAGCAAGCCCCGGCTTAGTAAAAATTGGTGTTGGACTTGGATGGGATCCTAACGATGAACCTGGTGGACCAGGATTTGATCTTGATGCTAGTGCCTTTATGGTTGGTTCAAATTTCAAATTACCAGCAGATGGTTATTTTGTATTTTATGGAAATCAAATTTCTGTAGATGGTGCAGTTAAATCTTCTGGTGATGATCTTACAGGTGGAAATAGTGAGGATGGCGATGATGAAACTCTTTTTGTTGATTTATCAAAAGTAAGTCCTTTAGTAGAACAAATTATTTTTACTGCAACAATTTGCAAGTATCCAAATGATACTGCAAAAGACAAACGTACTCTTGATTTGAATTTTGGACAAGTAAACAATTGTTACATTCGAATCTACAATGAAATTACTGAAGAAGAAATTATGAAATTCGATTTAAAAGAAAAATTCACTAATGAAGATGCAGTTGAATTTGGAAGATTATACAGATCTGATGATTCATGGGAATTTGAAGCAATGGGTCGTGCTTCAGTCGGTAGTTTAGATATTTTAGTTCAATATTACGAGTAAATCATATAACTATGGATTTAAATAAACCCAATAAGGAAGGAAAAACCAAGTTTAATCTTTCCAAGTCTTCTAATGAAGAGAATACAGATGTGAACTCTAATTCAAATATAAACGAAAATCTACCTAAAAAATCGTTTAATTTGTCTAAAAGTAATCCTGAAGAACAAAAAACTACTGAAATGGGGAAAAATCCTGAGGTAGTAAAAAAAGGGTTTAATTTATCAAAAAGTGATCAAACTAACGAAAATACTGATTCTGGAAAAAAATCAACTCCAGAAATAAAAAAACCTGATAATATAAAAGCAAAATATCCTACTACCCAAGTTGAAACTAAAAAAAGTAAAAGCTGGATTTTTATACTTCTTGCAGTTATAGCTATTATTATTGTAATTGTTGTATATATGAACAATAATAAACCTAACAATCAAAAAGCAATTAATGATAAACCTGCCACAGAAACACCAAATAATAATGCAACAAATGTTTCTGATACCACAGCAGCAATAACTCCAACAAATAATAATACACAGAATCCTGAAGCAGTTACTAATAACACAACACCTAACAATGCAACAGCAAATACCGCAGCTACAACTAAATTTGTAAAAGGAAAAACTTATGATGTTTATCATTTTGCAACCGGTAGTCCAGAAATTGTTGGGAGTGATTCAAAATTAGATGAAATGTACACATATATGAAGGATAACCCTAAAGCTAGTGTTCAAATAACAGGTTATACAGATAATGTTGGAAGTGCAGAATTCAATCTATCTTTATCTAAGAAAAGAGCAGCAGCTATTTATAATTACCTTTTATCTAAAGGTATTGTTTCAGATAGATTAAAATACACTGGAAAAGGATTGGAAAATCCTGTTGGAGATAATAATTCAGAAGAAGGCAGATTGACAAATAGAAGAGCAGAATTTGAAATTACAAATTAGAATAGCATAATGTTATTTTATAAATTGAAAGAGTAGAATTTTTGTCTTAAAAACAAATATTCTACTCTTTTTTATTTCTCATCCAATTTCTTTTTATTATATTTTAATAGGTTAATTACAAGAAATACTAATAAAATAAATATACCATTATTAGAATAATCTTTTTAATCATTCTAAATGAATAAGTTTAAATTCATGAATTTTAATATCGAAAAAATTATTTCATTAATAATTTTTATAAATATAATTTTTATTATTGCATTACTATATTTATTAACTGATACAAATTCTGAATTATATGCAGAATTTTCTAATAATAGTCATGGAGGTGCAAGTATAATAATAGGTTTTTTTATTTTCTTGATAACAAAATCTTTCAAAACGATATTATTATTAAAATGGGGCATAAAGTATGATTCAATACCAAAAGTAAAAAAAGATGAAATTTTTAGAAAATCTAAAAGTTTAATTTTTATTTCAATAATTTTTTTACTTCTTATTTTATTAACAATTTTAATCTTCCCAACAATTAATGATGGTTATTTTACTATTGCAGCATTTACTTCTATAGGTATATTCATTGGTTTATATTTTGATTCTTATTGGCTTGATAATGCAATGAAAGATAACTCATTATTGGAAAGGGAATCTGATAATAAAATCAATTTAAAAGATAAAACTATTTAAAAATATAATTTTTTGATAATTTAAGAACTTTATTTCTATAAAGTATTCTAATTATATTTTAACCTGTTTATACTAAGTTATTAAGAATATCAATAATCAATTTTAAAATTTAAAAAATATGAGTAAATTAAATGAAATGAAAAAATCAATTCTTGCAGATGGCATAATTGATGAACAGGAAGTAAAACAACTTCATGAAGTATTATATGCTGATGGAATTATTGATAAAGAAGAAGCTGAATTTCTTTTTGAATTAAATGATGCTGTTTCAGGAAAAGGAAACCATCCGTCTTGGGAAAAATTGTTTATTGAGGCAATTACAAGTTTTTTAATTGAAGATGAAACATCACCTGGAGAGATTGATGATAATGAAGCTAAATGGCTTATAATCAAAATTGAAGGAGATGGTAAAATTGACGGAATTGAATTGGCATTATTAAAAAATTTAAAATCAAAAGCAAAGAAAATTTCTCCATTATTGGATAAGTTTTTTAATAAAATTTAATGTTTAATTAAAGTTATGATTTTAAAATCCTTAACTGGATATTTAATAAATTAAATGTATTATTTTCTCAATACAATTCAATTCAATACAATTCAATATTTTAATAAAATGGAACATAAAAAACATTACTCTGGTTTAACAAATGAGCAAGTTATTGAGAGTCGAATTAATTATGGAGAAAACGTACTCTCACCTCCTGAAAGAGATCCTTTATGGAAATTATTTTTAGAAAAATTCGAGGATCCAATTATTCGCATTCTTTTAATAGCTGCTTTTTTATCTTTAGGAATTTCTTTTGTTAATCATGCTTATGCAGAAACAATTGGTATTTTTTGCGCAATTATACTTGCAACTGTTGTTGCTTTCTGGTTTGAAATGGATGCAAATAAAAAGTTCGATGTTTTGAATCAAGTTAATGATGATGAATCAATCAAAGTAATCCGCAATTGTAATGTTTGTGAAATCCCTAAAAAAGAAGTCGTTGTTGGTGATATTGTCATAATCAATACAGGTGAAGAAATTCCAGCAGATGGTGATTTATTAGAAGCAATTTCATTACAAATAGATGAATCATGCTTAACTGGAGAATCCATTATTGAAAAAACCACCAATCCTGCTGATTTTATAATTGATGCAACTTATCTTTCAAATGAAGTTAAACGTGGTACAAAAGTAATGGATGGCCATGGAATATTTGAAGTTAATAAAGTTGGTGATGAAACTGAGTATGGAAGAGTAGCAGAAAAATCAACTGAAATGAGTGGAGAAGAAACACCACTAAATAAGCAACTTGATGTACTTGCGAAATTTATCGGAGTAGTTGGTTTTGCACTTGCTGTTTTAACTTTTCTGACATTATTTATCAAAGATTTATTTTTAGGTGAAGTCATTTATTCGCCAAGTGAGCTAGGCTCTATAGGAATTGTTATGTTAGCAGGAACAATTGCTTTAATTAAAGTTTGGTTGCCAATTATATATGATGCATTTGAATTATTAGGCAGAGAAAAAGTAATTCCTAAAAGTGTAGATGAAGGAAGTTGGTTAAAATGGATTGGATTTAGTATTTTAACTTTTGTCGTTTTAGCAATATTAGGATATCTTTTTGGAATTAATCCAATAAAACCTGATTCATGGGTTAGTGTTAATGTTGCGGGCAGGATTTTACAATATTTTATGGTTGCTGTGACTTTAATTGTTGTTGCAGTTCCTGAAGGTTTGCCAATGAGTGTTACTTTAAGCCTTGCTCTAAGTATGCGTAGAATGTTACAAAACAACAATTTAGTCAGAAAAATGCATGCATGTGAAACGATGGGAGCAACAACTGTTATTTGTACAGATAAAACTGGCACTTTAACACAAAATCAGATGCAGGTATATAAGACTGATTTTTTTGGATTGAATGGGAAAGATTTATCCAATGATGAAATCAGTAATCTTATAAAAGAAAGTATTTCTGTTAATTCCACAGCATATCTTGATTATTCTGATTCTGAAAAAATTAAGTCTTTGGGTAATCCAACAGAAGCAGCTTTGTTATTATGGTTGCATAATCAAAAAATAAATTATCTAGATATAAGAGAAGATGTAGAAGTTATCGAACTGCTTACATTTTCAACTGAACGTAAATTTATGGCAACCTTAGTATCATCTCCTTTAATTGATAAAAAAGTGCTATATGTAAAAGGTGCTCCTGAAATTGTTTTGTCAAAGTGTTATAATGTTCTCTATGAAGATGGTGTAAAACCTACTTTAGTATGCACTCCTATTATTGAAGATATTTTAATCCAATATCAAAATCAGGCAATGCGTACGTTGGGCTTTGCTTATGAGATTATTGAAGATGATAAAGATAGATTTGAAAATGGTAATTTGGTAAATTCAAATTTAACATATTTAGGAATCGCTGCAATTTCTGATCCGTTAAGAGAAGATGTTCCCTCTGCAGTTTCGATTTGTATGAATGCTGGAATTGATATAAAAATTGTAACTGGAGATACTCCTGTTACTGCAAAAGAAATCGGACGTCAAATTGGAATATGGAATGACAGAGATGAAATTAATAACATCATAACAGGATTAGAATTTGAAGCTCTGAGTGATGAAGAAGCCTGCAAAAGAGTACAAAACTTAAAGATAATGTGTAGAGCAAGGCCAACTGATAAACAAAGGCTTGTTCAAATGTTACAGAGCAATGGTTCGGTTGTAGCTGTAACTGGGGATGGAACAAATGATGCACCAGCTTTAAATTTTGCTCATGTTGGTTTATCAATGGGTTCTGGAACGTCTGTTGCAAAAGAAGCAAGTGACATTACATTACTTGATGATTCCTTTAGTAGTATTACTACAGCCGTGATGTGGGGTCGCTCATTGTATCAAAATATACAGCGCTTTATTTTATTCCAGCTCACAATAAATGTTGCAGCTCTTATTATTGTATTATTGGGTTCAATATTTGGAAAAGAATTGCCTTTAACAGTAACACAAATGCTATGGGTTAACCTGATTATGGATACTTTTGCAGCTGGTGCACTTGCGTCATTACCTCCAAATAATAAAGTAATGAATAATAAACCAAGAAACAATGATGACTTTATTATTACTCCAGCTATGAGGTTTAATATTCTTTTCGTTGGTTTATCTTTTGTAGTTATTTTATTGGGGTTACTATTTCTGTTTTCGAAAAATGGATCATTGAGTATTTATGATTTAACCCGTTTTTTTACAATTTTTGTAATGTTACAATTTTGGAATATGTTTAATGCAAAAGCATTTGCTACAGGAAAATCAGCTTTTTATGAAATGAATAAAAGTATTGGCTTTTTAATTGTTGCATGCGTTATTTTTGTTGGACAAATCCTTATTGTTGAATTTGGAGGAGATGTTTTTAGAACCGTTCCATTGTCATTAAATGACTGGTTAATAATTATAGGTTCTACATCTTTTGTCTTATGGATTGGTGAAATAAAACGTTTATTAACAATGTCATCAAGAAATTAATCAGGGTTTAGTAATAATATAATATACAAGAAATTATATGGAAAAAAATTATTCAAATCTAATTAAAAAGGTTTCAATCTTTATAGGTTTAATTATTTCTAGTATTGCACTTGCAGTAGTATGCAAACTATTAGTAAGGTTAATCTTTAAATTTTTAGGTTCAGACTCAGGTGAGATTACGGAACTTATAAACACAGCTGCTTTTATTATTATTGGTGGTGGGTTCGGAATGGCAGTTAATAAAAGTAAAGCGGGTTCAGTAGGATTTATATTTATTATTTTATTACTAGTTCTTATTCTACCCACTTTGTATATTTTTAATTCCATAATTGACTATCATCTTTGGATACAAACAATTTCTGAAAAGCAAAAAATTTCTTATGATCAATCTCAGATTATAATTAATGATTTTCTTAGAAAAGAAACTAGTTTTTCTGGGTTCTTTGGATATTATAATTATTTAGCTAAAGCATTTATGTTTGGCGATAAAGTTACTGAGAATTATGTGTTAGCTATAATTGTTAATTGGGGAATACGAATCTTTTACTTTGGTCTATCCATCTTCTTTACAGTATTTTCATATAAAGAAACAGCTAATGAATAATAAAATAGGTTTTATTATTAAGGGAAAAGTTAAACTCAAAGTTATAAAAATAATTTTAAATAATTTATTATGAAAGATAAAGCTAAAATTCAATTTGAACCTATTTCAATTTCTCAAATAAAAGAGATACTTAAAAAGAATGCTACAGACAAATTTGATAAAATGATTATCTCTGATAATCAATTAGTAAAACGCGGAAATTATATTTTTGCTAAACTTAAATTTCAAAAAGTTGAGCGTAATATTATAAAAATAAAATTTCCATTATTTGGATCTATTAAAGATAATTTTATTGAATTTGAGGGTGGATTATCAAAATTTAATGAAAAAGCGAATCTAAATTCTGAACGAATTTTGGAAGTATTACAAACTAATTATAACATAATTGGAAAATCAATTTTAAATATTGATGTTAAAGAACCATTTAATTATCCTCTTGATACTGAAAATGGAGAAATTGTATTAAAGCAAAAGAAGTATTTCTTTCCTGATTTAACATATAAAGAAACTTGTGATAAATGTAATGGTCACAAATATATTACATGCCAAGATTCTGAATGTAATGGCCGTCATAAATGGACTTGTACAAATTGTAATGGAGAAGGGAAACTAACTTGTGAAAATTGTTCAGGTAGAAAAAAAGTCGATTGCCCAAAATGTAATGGTTCTAATAGAGTTAAATGCAAAAAATGTGGTGGTGATGGTCGTGTAAATGACGGATTTATCGCAAAAGCAGCAAATTCAAAATATGTGGAAGAAAAACGATGTGGTGATTGTGCAGGAAAAGGATATGTTCAATGTAGAGAATGTTCTGATGGTCAAATTACCTGTAAAGTATGTTCAGGTAATGGTAAAATAAGCTGTGTAGAATGTAATTCACAAGGTATTATTGTTTGTTCTCATTGTTATGGTGATAATGAAAGATACGGTAAAATGAATTGTCCTCAATGCCAGACAGAAGGAATAACAGCCCAAATAGTTTATGTTACTTCTAATGTTACTTCTAATGATGCTGAAAAAATCATTCTTGATGGAACTAAATTAAATATTGGTGAAAATTTAATAAAAAATCATGTTAATCAAAATTCAAAAGCTGAACTTGTATATTTAAAGATTAATGATGATGTTAAAGAGAATTATGATGAATTTAGTAAAGTATACGCTAATTCATTTGAAAATGATTTAGTATTAAATAAAAATAACTTCCCTTTATTGACAAAAGAAGAAATTTATTATCAGGTTATTCCTTGTGTTGAGATTAGTTATAAGCATATGTTAACTAATACAAATCATGAACTTACTATTGTTGATTTTTGGAATAATCCTGAAGTGGTTTTTCATAGCGAGCCCGAGCAATTAAAACAAGATTTAGGAAATGCAACCAAAGCTGTTGGCGGCTTTTTTGGTAAGATATTTAAAACAAAAGGATTTAAAACAAAAGAAGACAAGAGGAATGAAATTGTTTTACTTATTCATCTAGCAAAAATTGACGGCAAAATTGATGAACAAGAAAAAACTTATCTTTCTGAAATGATAGGGAATTTGGACGATTTTACAAATTCTGAAAAACAAAAAATATTCGACTTAATGAATGCAAAAACATTACCTGAACTTACAAAATTTGATGTTAGCTTTAGTACTAAAGAACGAGGACAAGAAGTAATAAATAAACTAACAGAACTTGCAAACTCAGACGGAGAAATGGATATTTTAGAAAAAACTCTTATAGGAAAAATACAACGTATGATGTAACCTGGCCTTCAGGTAGAGGTTATTTGGAGTAAAATATATAATTATCTATTTCAATTACTGTTATTTATGAAAAAACTAATATTAACTTTAGTAACATTTTTTTTATTCCAATTCATAATTTTTGGGCAGCAAAAGACAATTACTAACAATGAAAATGTTTCTTTATCAACTAAAATAGAAATTCCGGAAACTAACTCTAATGATATTGTTGTAACACATACCGGTTATTCACTTTTATACAACGAAAAATACGAACAAGCTAACTGGGTTGCATATGAGCTTACGAAAGAAAAAACAAAAAAACTTTTTGAAAGGTCAAATAAATTCATCCCCGATCCACATGTAAAAACAGGAACAGCTAATGATAATGATTATTCTGGTTCCGGCTATGATAAAGGACATTTAGCTCCTGCAGCAGATATGGGTTGGTCTTCAGTTACAATGGCGGAATCTTTTTATTATAGTAATATGAGTCCACAAATACCTAGTTTCAATAGAGGAATCTGGAAGAAATTAGAAGAATTAGTTCGGACTTGGGCCATTGAAAATAATACAATTTATATTGTTACGGGGCCTATATTGACAAGCGGCCTTCAAACAATCGGACCAAATAAAGTTGCAGTGCCAAAGTATTTTTATAAAGTAATTTTGGATTATACTGAACCATATATAAAAGGGATTGGATTTATTATTCCAAATATGGGTTCATCAGAACAATTGCAGCATTTTGCAGTAACAATTGACAGCATTGAGAATATCACTGGTATAAACTTTTTTCCTTCACTACCTGACGAGCAGGAAAATATAATTGAAAAAAAATTGTGCATTAATTGTTGGTCATGGAATAACTCTAAAAATAAGAATAGCGTGAAATCTGAAATCAAATCTTCAACTACTGTTCAATGTTTAGGGACAACAAAAACAGGACTTAGATGCAAAAAAACAACTAAAAATAAAAGCGGGTTCTGTAACTTACATGAAAAACAAAAATAGTATCATATGCTAATTATATTGTTGTTTAGTATTGTGAATTTTTGAAGCAACCAATATCATCATATACGAGCAATGGATTTTTTAAAAAAAGGAATATATCTATATTTTGAGCATGGAATATTAGTAAGCTTTCAAAATTAATTTATTTTAAAGATCTCATTTTGTTTAATATACAGTGCGATTAGCAAGCAATGGTTTAAAAAATTGAATATCTAATATCAACAGTTTAAATTTAATATTAAATTTAGGAAAAATGAGAAACCCAAAAGAAATTTTAGTTACGACAACCTCAAATATAGAAGGCTTAAGTATTAAACAATATATCAAACCTATATCTGCACATGTTGTAGCTGGGACAAACTTTTTTAGTGACTTTTTTGCTTCTTTTAGCGATGTATTTGGAGGTCGATCTCAATCATATCAGCGACAATTATCATCAATTTATTCTGAAGCTGTTGAGATACTTAAACGTTCTGCTTATGAACTAGGAGCTAATTGTATTCTAGGCTTAAAAGTTGACCTTGATGAAATTTCAGGTAAAGGAAAATCAATGTTTATGATTACAGCAACAGGTACTGCTGTCATTATAGAAAATTTAAATAAAACTCAGAGCAAAGTAAATATTCAAGAAAGAATAGAGGTTATAAGCTCTGACAAGATGATTGAATTGAGAAAAAGAAAAAAAATAATACAATTAGCAATTGATAATAAATTAGAATTAGACGATTCAAATTGGGAGTTTTTGTCAGAAAATAGTGTATTTGAGATTTCAAGTGAGATTCTTGAAAAAGTATCAACTGTATATGAATCAATGTATGAAGGCAAAGAAAAGATATATCAGCAATTATTGACATACTTATTGTCTTTATCAGAAGAAGATCGAACAATATTGCTATATAATTCTTTAATTAGCTCTACGATTAAAAGTTTTAAGCCAGTAATATATAAGCTAATAAAGGAATTAATGATTTTTGATCCAACAAAAATAAAGCAATATCTTCTTGATACGGATGATGAAATTAAAAGGAAGTTTCTTCAAATAGTAGTTAACGACAAACCATTTTATACAAAAGAGGATATTAGTATTTATGAAAACTTAGTGAAAATTATTGAATCAAATTTTACTAAAACTGGTGTATTAACTAAACAAAAAATGATGCTTTCTTCAAAAGAAAAAGAAATATGGATTTGTCAATGCGGTACTAAAAATGATATTGATATTGAATATTGTACTAAATGTAATAAAGATATTTATGGATATTTTTCTGGACAGATTAATCCTGAATTGGCAATAAAAAAGTTAAAGGAAAACATTGAATTAATAAAAAATAACGTTGCATAATAAAAACGTATTTCTATTTTTTTTTATTTTATTAAAACACTTCTAATTGTTCGGTCAATTTTAACATCACATTAAGAAGTTTGGGCTATAATAATTTTTATTTTGTTAATAATAATCTTCTACTGTTAAAAATTCTTATATTTGTAAAAAATATAAAATTTGTTATGAGTTTTTCTCCTTTTTAAAATATAAAAATATTAAATTTTAATGTTTTGTAAGACTTTTTTAAAACTCACCAGATAAGTCGAAAACTGCATTTTTGAAAGAGTAGGCAAAAAAATAATTATCATGATAAAAAAATATCCTTTACCTTCGCTTTTGTTTTTATTAATTGCAACGTGTTTAATTTCTTTTTCTTGCAAAAAAGATACACCTGCACCAACTCCAGCGCCAACTGTAGATTTTAATTATTCTGGAGCAAATAAACCTGCACCAGCAACTGTATCTTTTTCAAATTACTCAACAAATAGTGTCAGCTACTTATGGGACTTTGGCGATAATGGGACTTCTTCAGAGCAAAATCCTAGTCATACTTTTTTGTCTGGCGGAGTATATACTGTTAAACTCTCAGCTACTGGATCAGGAGGCTCTTCTAGTACAACAAAAACAGTAAATATTGGTGCTGCATATACAAAAGTATCAATTACACAAATTACATTAACTTTAATGCCATTTATTGATGGTAATGGAGCTGGATGGGATCCTTCAGATGGGCCTGATGTTTATTTTAAAATTTCAGACATAAATAATGTTGTTTTGTATGATGCAACATCTGCATCAAGGTTTAATAACGTTACTCCTTCAAGTTTGCCTATAGCTTGGAATTTATCAACACCATTTTTAATTACAGATTTCAATGCTGCTAGATTTATAGATCTATGGGATTATGATACTTTAGATCCGGATGATAATATTGGCTATGTTGGTTTTAGAATGTCTGATTATATTACTGGATCAAATCCTTATCCTTCAATTGTTACTAAAACTCAAAATGGGATTACGATTCTTTTAAGTTTAAGTTGGCAATAGATATAAATTGTCAAATGCAATTATTTAAAGCTGGTAACTAATTTTGCCGGCTTTTTTCTTGTCCTTTTTTTTCACCCCCTCATGCAATATTTTTGCTCCATAATTTCTAATTATGGCAGTTAAAAATTCAGAAATAGCAGCATTTTTTGAGCAATTAGCCCAAACTCATAAACAGATCAATCATTCTTTACTAGATAAACATTTTTATCGTCTGGAGCTGAATGATTTTGCAGCTGGCATAAGTGGCTTCAAAGGATTTAATATGATACTGGAAGTAATGCCGCTAAAGTACGATGGCAATAACAACGACAATGTTTTTAAAATAAGGGAAGTTGCTTTTATCATTGTTAAATCCTTAACCATCATTAATAAAGAAGCTATTTCATTGGCTTTTGATGAATGTGAAGCCATTGTAGATGACATCCTTTCTAAAATAAACAATGCCCGTTGTGTCTTCAAAGACACTATTATTTCTTATGATCCTTCCTCCATAGATGCGCATCAGGTTACGGATGGGAAAAACTTTGGAGTCCGTTGCCTGGTAGATATAAAATCACCTCATTCTTTTGATGTTGTCCCTGAAAACTGGAATCCATGATAAGCATTACAAAACAGCCCAAAGAAATAGATTTTTGTGGAAATGATTTACTGTTCATGGTTAAATCTTCCAATGCGTATGCTTCCAATGGCAGCTTTGCTGAATTGGCAATTGTTTTCAATGCTGCTATTGCCATTGGCAATGAATTTTGTTTTTCTTTTGCAAACAAAACCATTAAATTTACGGTAGTAAATACAGATGATTATTCTGGTACTGTCTTAATTGCCGGCAGTTCTGTTGCTTCTATTGCTGCAATGTTTCTGAAAAACTATCTTTTCCAGAAATATTATACCATTGTTTGTCAGTCAAACAAAATTGTTTTTATGCCGAAAAATGCCGGAGCTTATTACAGCTTGTCATTTGGATCAAACAATCCAAATGTTTCGGTGCTGTATAATACTGCCGGTACCGATAAAATATTACAACCTTCTTACAAAACATTATGTGAAATATACCTGGAAAGAGAAAGAGTAAACAATGTTTTTGATTTGGTGGCTACTTCCTTGCATACTGTTGATGCTTCCGGTAATTCATATATTATGCTCGGTAAATTACTTTCTAAATATTTCAATCCTGTTTTGCCTTCATACAATCAGAATTATATTTCAGAAACCATTTCATTGGCTAAAAAATATTATCTCAAATTTGCTGAAATGTATAATGGCAGCGTTAAATCAGTTTTTACTTCTGATACACTTTTTGCCATTAATGGAAAAATTGATAATAGTATTTTTTCAAATGCTTTTGACTTTCTTACGTATGTTGCTGCAGATAAAAATTATTTGTTAGACCCTTCAATCAATAAAATTGAAACCTGGTCTGATGCTCAACAATATTTATACTTTGTTGCGCCTGCTCCGTCCACAACAATTTCCCTGAAAGCAAAACTTTACTTTACGGATGGAACAAACAGTATTGTGACAAAGGCAACGCTTATGAATGCTGTAAAAGCCAATGTTTATATATTGCCTGCCGGATATACTCAACTTAGTTTGTGTACTGTCAACCCTCAAAAAGAGTTGTATAAATATGAAATTTATTTAGAAAACACTTCTGGCATTATTGGAAAAGCCATTGCTTTTTACCTGATTCCAAAACCGCTGTTTGCCAGGCAGTTTTTATTCCAGAATAAATTGGGTGCAATGGAAACTGTGTTGTGTGAAAAGCAGGTCCATAAACTGGATATCAAAAGAAACGGATTTATTTCCGATAGTAATTATTCAACAGAAATTGAAGAACTGAATGATAATTATGAATGTATTACCGGAAACAAAACCTTAGCTGAAACAGAACATTTGGCTGAATTTATTACCTCTGACAATGCTTATGTTTTATTGAACGGTAGTTTCAGAGAAGTAAGTCTTGAAGAAGGAAATTATACATTGTTAGATGATAATGAAGATTTATTCAACTTTAAATTCAAATACAGAATTAAAAATATTCATCAAACTAATGTCGCAGCTCCTGTTATTATTGGTGGGGATAATGGGACTGTTGGCATTGTGATTGGCCAGAGAAAAATAATTGTAGGTTTTAATCATATATAAAATGGAAACAGAGGTAAAAAGAATCAGAAGTTTTTCACAGTCATTAAACGTCTTGACAACGATGAAGTTTTTGGTGGATGATGATAGATTCCTGGATAATGAAGAATTTCAGACATTGACAATTCAGCAAATCATGGATTTCTTTCTGGAATCAGTCAATCTGGAAGGTTTGCAAATCTTTATTTTAAAACCTGTCATTGCAGCCGTTACAGTTTTGCCGACTTCAAATCTGAATGCAGGTGATAGATATTTTATTACGGAAGGAAATGCTGCAATGTCAATTGCTGAATACAATGGAACATCCTGGTTGTATGCTGAAACATTTCATGGCGATTGCTTTTATTGCTTTCAAAATCATAAATTTATTATTCGCAAAGCCGATAGTTTTGAATATTCTGAAGGTGGAACAATGTATCAACATCCCAACCATTCCGGTGATGTCGCTTCTGTGGGTGATGGAATTATGACTATTTCACAAAAAGCAGTTACATTGGATAAAATGGCTGATATGGATGGTGGAAGTCTTATGTACAGAAAATCTGCCGGATCGGGTCCTCCTGAAACGCAATCATTAAAAACCTTGCGTTCAGATTTAGGGATTACAACGATTAAACCTGTTATGGCAATTGTTTCACGTTTGCCGGAAGATTTGCTGAAATCTGGTGACAGATACTTTTTTGGATCCGGTGGCATGGCATTCAAAATTGCTGAATACGATGGTAATGATTGGATGATTAGTAATACCGGAGAATCTGATACTTTCTACTGTTATGCCTTGAAATCTTTCATTGTTCGTTTGAAAGACGGTTATGATATCGCCCTGGGTAATATGAATCTTCCTGCCATGTTTACACCCGATGTCGTGAATGAACCTATGCGTGGTATAGTCGATGGTATCAACAAATCATTTACTACTTTAAATGAATTTGAAGCCGGCTCGTTGGCAGTATTTGTAAATGGTATCAATGAAAGATATTTTTCAATTCAGTCTTCTGCCAGTATCCGTTTCGACACTGCTCCTGCAGAAGATAGTATCATTTTAGCAATCTACAAAAAGAAGTTATAAACCTTTTTCCTATACTTCGGTCTTCCGACTTCTGACTTTCGACTTTTTACTTTAACCTTTTTACTTTAACCTTTAACCTTATAACTATGAATACAAAAATCAGATCCAGTCAGCAATTAATAGTTGATGATCATTTGGATCACAATTCAAAGAAAATAATCAATCTTGCCGATGGTACTGCCAATACAGATGGAGTCAGCAAAGGGCAGATGGATACTGCCATCAACAATGCTGTTTCCGGATTGGGTAATTCCATCCATGTTCCGGTTGCTGATATTACCGCTGCTGTAGCTGTGGTTGCTGCTCAAAGAGCAGATAAAATGTTAATGTTGATAGAAACCCTGGGCTTGTATCATTATGATGCTGAAAGCCTGGCTGTGACAAATGCAACAACCATTATAAGACCGACAGATATTGCCAGTGATGTTACTGCAGGTCGTTGGATAAAAATGAGCAGCATACTGACAGATCATGCGTTGCTTGATAATATCCTTGGCAATGGTGGTTACCATTTATCACTCGCTGAAAGAGATAAATTAACCGGTATTGCAGCCAATGCTGACGTTACTTCTGCAACAAATGTGGGTGCTGCTATTCATGGAGCAACAGCAAAAACAACCATGGTTGATGCCGATGAAGTGGCTATCATAGATTCTGCAGCTTCCAATGTTTTGAAAAGAATTACCTGGGCAAATTTAAAAGCTACCTTGGTAACCTACTTCAATACGCTCTATAATAATTATGTTCACCCTAACCATTCCGGAGATGTTACAAGTGCAGGCGATGGCGCTCAGACAATCGCTGCAAATGCTGTTACCAATGCTAAAGCTGCTCAGATGGCAACGCATACCATTAAAGGTAACAATACGGCTGCAACTGCGAATGCCCTCGATCTTTCAATGGCTCAACTGGCTGTGTTACTGGACGACCTAACGCAATGGATCGCTACGGCTGAAATCGCTGACAAAGCCGTTACTGCTGCTAAAATTGCCGATGCTACCGTTACAGCTACTCAATTGGCTGCAAAAGCTGTTACCCTGGCTAAAATGGATGATATGGCAACTGCTTCTTTCATCGGTAGAAATACTGCAGCAACCGGTGTGCCGGAAGTGTTGCCTATTGCTACCGTGAAAACCATGCTGGGATTAACTATATCCAATCAGGCTACCAGAAAATACCGTGTTACTCCAACCGGTACCATCAATGGTTCAAATACTGCTTTCACAATTCCTGATTTAATACTTACCGGTACTGAAGAAATATATAAAAACGGAATCCTGATGAACGCCGGAGCCGGTAATGATTATACCATTGCTTATGCAGCAACTTCAACCATAACTTTTGCTACAGCTCCTAACAGCAATGGTTTTACCGATGTAATCCTGGTTAATTATTCTGTATAATTATAGTTTTTATGGCTGAAACTAAAGTAAAAGGCGAAGATATTAAAGATGGATCAGTAAAAGCAGCAGACCTTGACTTGTCTGCTGCTGTTGAAAAAGGAACTGCAGTTGACAATGATGGCTTAATCATTACTGATTCTGCGGATAACCTTACGAAGAGAGTTAAATTCAGCTCGCTTTTTCAGTATATTTGGAATTTGATAAAAGTTAAAATTTATTTTCAGGATCAGGCTACTGTTGGCGATTCTGTTCCTTCCGGCTATAAAATATTTTTTGCCAAAGCGGATGGATTTTACTTTAAAAATGGCAGCAATGTTTTTAAGAAGCTTGCTACTATGGACGATTTAGGTTCCACAAATGCCGATACGCTCGATTACCTTCATGCTATTGCCTTCGCCAGAAAAGATACAGCTTTTACATCCTCAAATAATATTACTTACAACAATGCTGTTGTTAAAATTTATGTTTTGAATGCTTATGAAAATACTATTTTAAATGATGCCATAAATTATTTATATACAATTGATACTGCCGACAAAGTCATTATTCTGCAACCGGGTAACTATAGAATTAATGCTTGTATAGATTTACAGTCTTATGCTGTGTTGGGTATCATTGGCTGTTCCAGAGAAGATACTTTCATTCAATCTGATAGAAATTCTTTCTTATCAAATTGTGTTTTTTTAGAAAACCTCTTTTTTGAAATAAAAGGTGATGAAGGTTCTTCTGCTGGATATGGTGATGTTATCAGTGGAATAAAGAACAATAAAAATACCTGGTTGAAAAATATTACAATTAGAAATTCTTTTGATGATAATCTTATTTATGTAACAGCCATTCGATATTTTAGTGCTGGAAATAATATTCATACAATAGGCTTTAGTAAAGCAATACACGATTGTTCTAATTTTTCAGATGTCTTTTTAGAGCTGAATTCACAAGATACTTCTTTGTCGAATTATCTTGTTTATAATTCTTTACGTATTACAAATATTGATGTTTTATTCGTTGCTGCTGGTTATGTTTTTGTAAAATGTTCTGAAGTAACTAATTTTAATATTGAATCAGGTATTTATACTAAAACTACTGCTTTTGACGATTGCAAAAACATATCCAATGGTAGAATAGATGGCTTAAAATATGGGATTACCGCAAGCCATTTCATTAACAATGTTTATATTAAGAATTGTTTTTTTGCTTTCTATTATTCAGATAAAATCTCTTTGTGTTTTGCAGATACCAATGATGCTGGTTTTTATACATGCAAAGGCATTGTCAACAATCAATCTTTAAATAACACTTCCAGTCAGTATGATGCTTGTTATGCTGACATGAGTAGTGTATATGCTGTGAATGATTCTCCTGATGGGGGTTGGAATTTTTAATTGTAAATAAATGCTGACTATAAAAATTAATGATAAGGTACTTGAAATTGATCCAACTACTAAATTACGTTTCGATATCAATTCAACATTATTTGAAACAGATGCCATCCCTGGCAGTTATATTTGCCCTTTTGATATTCCGGTAAAAGCAAACAATGTTTTTGAAAATGCAGAATTTATTGAGATAAATCGCAGCTATAAAAAATATCCCTGCATGATATTTTTATACAATTTACCCATCTTTTCCGGTGAATTAATCCTTAATTCATCAGTTCCTAACAAATATCGCTGCAGCGTTATTTTAACGGGAATTGCTTCTGACTTTCCGGATAAGAAACTGAATGAATTAAATTATGGCAGTGACATCAATTTTGCTTCAGCAGTAAATTTTGCTAAAACAAATAATTCAATTCCTGATGATACTGCTGTTTGTGTTTTTCCTACGATTTATGCACCGAATATGTATGGGGAAAGTGATGATGATACTGATTCTCCTGCAAATGCTGATTATGGAGGCCATGAAATACCTGGTGTAAACATTAATAAAACCGGAAAATTTATCAATTACTGGAATCGTGCTGATCAGTTATTCCCTGTCAATGAAATACAACCTGAAACGGCTCCGAAAAATGACAATCGTTTTGTGCTGGTCCCTCAATTCAAACTAATTTTTATTGTCAGAAAATTATTTGAAAGCCTCGGCTATACAGTTGTCGGTGACTTTTTTACCGATTCCTTTTTGAGCAAATTGCTTTTTATGAATTATTTTTCAATGGATGAAAAAAAGAAAAAATACTTTTTATCCATTGCGCATCCTGCCGTTTTTACAAATGCACAATTATTGAATGGTACTTTACCTTTCAATGATAGTAATTCGTTGGGGAATGAAGATCTGAACAATTGCTGGGATATGCAACATAATTGCTATACCATTCAAACTATTGGCTGGCATTCCATAAAAGCCGTATTTTCAATTCAATGCTTGAATTTAATCAACAATACCAGTCATTTTGATTTATATGTTTCTGTAATGAACCTGATGAGTAACGGCATTTTTTCTTATGCTGGTTATACACATCCTGAACATTTTAATAATTTTACATTGAACGAAGTCAGAACGGTGGAAATAGCTGCAAACTTTTATTTCAATGCTGCTGATATAGGGAAAAAAATTGTGATTTCCGGAACGGATAATTCCGGAGGATATTCATTTCGTTTCCTTTCAGCCAGATTAAATATAACGGCTACATCTTACCAGAATTTAAACAGATTTTCAAATTCAATAAATATTGCTAATCATGTTACTTCCAATACCGTTGGTAATCTTTTAAATGCTTTGAAAATCAATTTTGGCCTGGCTATGTTTTTCGATGCTGAATGCAAATCAATAGAAATAAGCTTTTTAAAAGACATTTTAAAATCTTACAATACTTTTGATATTACAGAGAATGTTATAAAAAACAGTCTGGAAATTTCCAAAGAGGAAAACAAAGGGTATAAATTGACACAGAAAAATGATGAAGATATTAAAAACCTTGCCAACCTTGTGAACCTTGGTAAGTTTATAAAAAAATCTGATCTTCCGGTACCTGATAAATTAAATGTTGTTGCCGAAGTGCTGCAGGAGGGTTGTTTTTATCAATACAAAAAGAACGATTCAACTTTTGCGTTGGAATGGGTTAAATTTGGTACTTCAGTGAGTGAAATATCAGAAGGGAAAGCTACTGAAACTGTTTCTTTAGATATTGGCATTACAGTGAATGATGTTATGGTTTATCAATTGATTCCTGACAGCAAACAGCAGGGTACTTCTGAATTTTTTGATACCGGTATAAATGATACAGATCTGCAGTTGTTAATCTGGCATGGATTAAGAAAAGATTATTTTAATCTTAATTATCCTTTTGCCAGTGCTTTGCGCTATGATTATATGGGTTCTCAGATTTCAGATATTGAACTCAGATTGGATGGTGAAAATGGATTGTTTGAAAACTATTTAAAATCCTGGTATAATTTTATGGATAATGCGGAAACCATAAAACTTCAACTTAAAATGGATGCACCTAAGTTAATCGAAATTCTGAATGTTTTCAAACCTCAGGAAAACAGAGCAAGCCAACAAATCAGAAAATTAAAATACAATGGCTGTTCATTACTGCCTAAAGCTTTTAGCTTTATTGTTCCGGTTTCCGGTGGCTATATTGAAAGTGAAATTGAAGCATTAAAAGATGGAGGAATTGAATTATGAAAGAACAATATACAACAATTGATGGTGTAATTATTAACGATGCCGAATTTCAGACAAGGGCTGCCAGATGGGCCAATTACAGCAGAACACGTTTTATGAATAACATTAAAAGTAAAATGTCTGCAAAGCAATCTGGTGTGCTCTTGAAATCAGTTAAATATTCATTCCTTAAACGAGGAGGAATGATTGAAAGAGCTTCATTCTCTTTCCATCAGTACGGTATTGATATGGCTTATGGTGTGGGTAAAGGTTATATTCATACTTCATTTGGCGTTGTCAGAGGTATGAGAACTGACAGACACAGACAAACCAAAGGAAAAAAAGATAAAGGTTTATTTTCGTTGGTTGGTGGTGGTGCAATTAACAGAAAACCCATTGACTGGTTCGATGCTGAATTGCCTTCTATGGTTAGCAAATTTGCCGACCTGATCTCAGAATATTATGGTGATAAATTCCTGATCAATGAAGACACCGTTACCCGTTTAAAAATTGCAAAATAGCCTAAAAGTCTAACAACCCAATAACCAATAACCAACAATATGGCCGAAGGAATAAACAGACGAATAAATATATTCGTGAATGGTAAAGAAGTTGAAGATAAAATCGGAGCTGTTAAAGCCGCTTTTGATCGTTTAAATCGTGAAATTAAACAATGTACCATTGGTTCTGAAGAATACAATAAAAAAATAGCAGACATTCAGAAAGCCAAGGCAATACTTGATGAACACAATAAACAGATTAAAGGTATAGCAACCGGATGGGACACTGTAAAAGAAAAAATTGGTAAATATTTTGAAGTTTTCAGTATTGCAGCAGCTTCAGCAGCTGTGATGTCATTCTTTAAAAGTGGCATTGACAAAGCCATTACTTTTGAAGAACAACTGGAAAAATTAAATTTTGCCTTGAGAGAAGATGCAGCTGCTACCAAAAGAATGACAGACTTTGCCAATGAATTGAGCAAGACATCATTGTTTCCCAGGGGTAAAATTATTGAAGCAGAAACCATGGCCCTGGGTTTAGGCAGAACAGAAGAACAAACAAAAAAAATGGTTATTGCTGCCATGGCTTTAAGTCGCATTGTTCCCAATACTACGCTTGATGGTGCAATTACACTTTTGAATGGTACATTGGGAGGTGCAACTAAAATGATTGAAAGATATGTTCCGGAAATCAAAAATCTTACAGCAGAACAATTTGCTTCAGGAAAAGCCATTGATTTTATTTCTGAAAAATTTGGTCGTTTTGCTACATCCGGTCTGGATTCAACACATGGAAAAATTATAATGCTGGAAAAAGGATGGAACAAATTAAAAATGACATCCTCACAGTTTGCAGTTGAAACAATCGGTTCTTTGGCTGTTTCACTAAAAAAAACTGTTGATTGGTTACAGAATAATACTTCTGCAGTCCATACATTTTTAAAAATTACTGGTATTGCAGCTGTTGCACTTGCAACTTATACACTTGTTGTCAATGGTGTTGCCTGGGCCAAAAAAGCTTATACTGTTGCTACGGAAATGGCCACAGCTGCAACGAAAGCGTTTAACAATGTAACAAAAATGAATCCTTTTGCTGCAATAATGGCTGCTTTGGTTGCTGCCGGAACTGCTTATATTGCATTTAGAGATAATGTTAATGCAGCAACAAAAGCACTGAATGAATTTAAAGCTCATTTGAATGAAGATATAGGCACAAATAATTCATTGTTTGAGCAATTGAAAAAAACAAATATTGCTTCTACTGAACGTTTATCCATAATTACTCAGATCAAAGAAAAATTTGGTGGGTATCTGCAGGGAATGAACCTGGAAACGGCAAGCCTTGAAGATATTGAAGCCGCTCAAAGAAAAGTAAATGCGGCCATTATTGAAAATATTTTAATTGAAGAAAAAGCAAAGGCAATAAAAAATTATGCTACTTCTCAAACTGAGATACTGGTGAAGTTAAAAGCCAAAGACATGGGTATGGGAGATATCATGGAGCAAATGAAACCAAAAGATTCAAATACTTTTGTTTATCAGGCGGATAAGGATGCGCAACTTTTAATTGAGTCATACATACAAATGCAAAAAGAAATTGACAATATAGGTAAAACCTATGATGAAATTTCCAATAATTATAAAACTTCATTCGCTACTATTGGAAAAGTTGTGGATGTTGAAAAGGATAAACAAAAGGAATTGCAACGGCTAAGAGCATTGACAACAGCTCAGCTTCAAAGAGAAGAAGCCAATGAGTTGGAAATTGAACATAAACTTCAGATTCAGAAAGTGCTGAAAGAAAAGGAAAATGCTAAAACAAGGGCAGAAAAAAGAGAGGAACAGGATAAAGCCTATCATCAATTGAAAATTGATACCATGGAAGATGGCTATAAAAAAGAAAAGGCCATTGAATATGAACAAAACAGGGCTAACCTGGTGAAATATGCTGACAGTAAAAAGTTGCTGGAAATGGAAGCAAAACGACATACAGCAGCTTTAAAAAAAATTGATCTTACCTATTATAACTGGATGCGTGAACATACCGGGAAAACAGAAATCGAAATTGAAAATTCTAAATATAAAAAGGAAATTGGCGATTTCTACATGCATGTTAAAAATAAAACCAAACTATCAAAAACTGAAATTGCTGCATTGGAATCTTTAAAATATCAACATCAGCAAAAAATGGATAAACTGGATGCAAATGCTTATTCTAAAGAAATTGAGCGTTTAATGACAGAAAATAAATCTAAGTATGATGATATGAAATTGGCGCATACTTCAGAATTAAATGCCATTACTACAATGGAGCAGGCAAAAGCATTCCTCAAAAATACCTTTTCAGAAAAAGAACTAAAAAAAATCAAAACACTTGCACAAGCCAGAAAAGAAATTGAGAAAATTCAATTGAACGAAGAAATTAAACTGCAGGAAAAATCAATGACAGAATTGCTCGCTCAATTACAGCAGGCATTATCTTCAGGAATAATGTCAGGTGTAAATCTGGCTGATAAATTATTGAGCAAAGAAGAATCTGCTGTTTTAGTTGAACGAATCAATACATTGAAAGAAGAATTGGCTAAACTCAAAGAGAAATTAAAAGGTACTGATGAAAGTGAAAAAAATACGGATCTGTTGGATAAAATGTTTAATACAACACATGCCAAAGATAAACTTGCTGAAATTGAATCAATGGCTACCAAAGTAGGAGATATCTGGGGAAGTTTATTGCAGATGCAATCCAATGCTGAAGAAAAAGAAATGCGAACATTTAAGCTGAATCAGAATACTAAAAAAGCACTGCTTGATAAACAGCTTAAATCAGGATTTTTGACACAGACAAAATACGATGAAAAAATTGCAGCCCTTGATGCTGAAACAGAACAGCGTCAAAAACAGATGGATTACGATCAGGCAAAGCGACAAAAAACATTATCAATTTTCAATATCATTACAAGTACAGCAGCTGCCATTATGCAAACCTATAATAATCCTGGTGGATTTTTTAATTTGCCGCTTGCATTATCGGTTGCAGCAGCTGGTGCTGCTCAATTAGGTGTAGCTATCTCAACTCCTTTGCCTGAATTGGATGCCGGAGGTTATACAAATGGAATAAGTATTGCCGGAGAAAAAAGAAAAGAATGGGTAGCTTCCAATGATTTATTGACTGATAAAAAAACAGCTCCGGTGATCTCTTGGCTGGAAAATTATCAAAGAGGTAATAAAAATGCTGCTATGCCCACAATTCCTAATTTTCAGGGTATGCAAAATGCTATAAACAGTAAGTATCAGGCAATAAATTCAAATACTGCAATTCATATAAATACTGAAAACCAGGAAAAATTGTTGTTGATTATGATTGAACATCAAAAAATCAATATAGAAGAAACCAGAACCTTGAATAAATACCTGAGTAATCCGGATAACAGAAAAGCAAGAATTGTAAGAGACGAATTGAGTAAATTTGATAAAGAATTATCAGCTATTCAAAGTTTAGCAAGAATAAAGTAAGTATACATATATATATGTAAAGACCTTTTCTTTTAGAATGGTTTTGGAAATTTAGTTATAATATTCTGATTTCTGATTCCAAAGTGTCTTTTGATATAATAATCAGTAGTTTCAATAGATGAATGTCCAAAATGTGATTTTATTTCCTCTAATGTTCTTCCAGCTTCAAGTAATTTTCCACCACCGGTATGTTTCATACTATAAAACTTATAAATATTTGGTAAGTTTAGCTGCTCCCTGTATTTATTGAATCGATTACGCAGCGTATTATGTCCTAGTTTTTCACATCCAGGTACACGTTCTCTTCCAAACACATAAAACTCCCTATTATATAATTGTAGATTATGTTCATGGCAAAGCTTTGAAAGATCTTCTGACATATCTATAGTTCGACGAACCGTTTTGGCAGATTCCTCGCATACAACAACAGTATTATTATACAAATCAATATCTTTTATTTTGAGGGTACGAAGTTCCTGTCCTGGTCTGAGTGCCAGGTAATATTGAAACATACAAGCCAGATATAATTGAGGATCACTTTTTTTGATAGTCGTAAGCAGTTTTTTTAAATCAAATTTTGGAATAGGACGTGCAGCCATATCTTTTGTTTTAGGAGGCTTAATAATATCATAAACAGGGTTCTCAAGTATTTTATCCTTTTTATTAAGATAACGGTAATAATCATGGATAATTTGCTGATATTTCAAAATACTTATTTTATCAAGTTTTCGATCAGTAATGAGAAAACTAAAAAAATCAAGAATTATTTTATTGTTTATCTCACTTACATCATATTCTTCATAGCCTTTAAATTCAAGCCAATTACAAAATATCCGAAGTTTACTTACGTATGTTGAATATGTTTTATCCTTTAATCCTAATCGCTTTTGCGATAAGTATTCATTTAAGTAAAATCTGGTATTTTTTGAAGCTTTTCGTTGTTTCTTAAACCTGTCGTTAAAATTTTGGTATTCAAGTTGGTCGGAATAAATAACATGTTCTTTATCAAATAAAGGAGACCAGCCTGTTTTTAATTTTTCGGTATATTCCTGTTTTAATAAAGCACCACAAGCCTGACGCTCAGCATCATTTTTGCAATCTTTGAAACCCTTATAAATTTTAACAGGTTTCATTTTGTCAGTTTTAGGATCTCTGACAGAAAAATAAAGAAACCAAATGCCATTCGACACTTTGATTTCTGGAATTGTTGCTAACTTTTTTCTCATAACATTTTATTTTTTAGTGTTCCCCAACACGCAAAAATATTATGATATTAATTCATCAAATCAGCTAATAGAAAAATTCATTTCATTGAATAGAAAATTTTCTATTGTAATTAACTGGTTTAATGCAAGTTAGATTTATTAGTGGAGCGTATGGGAGTCGAACCCATGACCTTCAGACTGCCAGTCTGTTAATTTATTTGTAAATAATTGATATTCAGGTGTAAAAATTTTAGAAAAAGGTAAAATAGGGGGGTGTAAATTCAAAAAGTACACCACAAAATTACACCACAAAACTTTCTAAAATTCCTTGTTTTTTAACATATAAATCATCATACAATTCTTGTAAATTTATTTGTTTTCTAATAGTACACTTAA
>CAZCBG010000018.1:0-46647 GCA_964496885.1 uncultured Bacteroides sp.
TGTAAACGAACTTGTGAAACAAATTTGTAAACGAACTTATGAAATTTATCAATTAGGAATTAGGAATTAAAATTACGAAATAGGAACAATGATCAAATCTATTTTGACAGAATTTCTAAAATCATCAATCGTTCATTGTTGTTCTAGTATAAAAACAAATGACTCTCGTAATATTTCAATGGATAGGATACTTGGCTTCGTTAGTAATAGCTACCTCAATGTTGATGAATTCAATTCAGAAGCTCAGGTGGATCAACCTTTTTGGAGCGACTTTATTCTCAGTTTATGGATTTGCAATAGGTGCTTTACCTGTGGGAATCCTCAACGGATTCATCGTTTGTATTGATATTTATTATATTGCAGGAATGTATAATGGTAAAGATTATTTCCGCCTACTTGAAGTGCGCAACGACAATAAATACCTTGAAGCTTTTCTGGAATTTCATCATAAAGATATCATTAAATATTTTCCGGAATTTAGCTTTAAACCCGAAATGAACAAACTCAGTATATTGATACTGAAGAATATGTCGGTTGCAGGTGTGATACTTGCACACGAATATGATGAAAAAACTTTAATGATCGGTTTGGATTATGTAATTCCTGAATACCGAGACCAAAAACCGGGTAAGTTTGTTTATACCGAGAACTTATATTATTTTTCAAAATTAGGATACGAAAAACTTTGCACTGAAACGCAATCGAAAAGCCACGATCAATACATGCAAAAAATGGGATTTATCAGTGGATTGCAAAAAAATTTACTGGTAAAAAGAATGGTGTTTTAAATTTTTAGTTTGTAAAAAACTTTTTCTATCAAAAGATGGAAGAGAAAGAAACTTAATGAATCTTTTACAACAACAGTATGATTAAAATTAGAAATCAAGAAACAAAAAATAAAGAAGGCTGCCCGATTAAAAGCAGCCTTCTTCTTTTATATATTATTCTGATTACCTATACTTCGAAAAGATTAGTAACCAATAACTTAATAACAAATAACTAATTACCATTTATCCATTCATCGAAATCAGAAATTCTTCGTTGGTTTGCGTAAAACGCATTCTTTCTTTCAGGAATTCCATGGCTTCCAATGGATTCATATCGGCAAGGTGATTACGCAATACCCAGAGGCGTTGCAATACATCTTTGTCGAGCAATAAGTCGTCTCTACGTGTACTGGATGCCACAATGTCAATGGCAGGGAAGATTCGTTTGTTGGCCAGTTTACGGTCCAATTGCAACTCCATATTACCTGTACCTTTAAATTCTTCAAAAATTACTTCATCCATTTTGGAACCAGTATCAATTAAAGCAGTGGCAATAATGGTCAATGAACCACCGTTTTCGATCTTACGGGCAGCTCCAAAGAAACGTTTGGGTTTTTGCAGAGCGTTGGCTTCTACCCCACCCGACAATACTTTACCTGATGCTGGTGAAACTGTGTTGTAAGCTCTGGCCAGACGGGTAATTGAATCGAGTAAAATCACAACATCATGACCGCATTCTGTAAGTCTTTTCGCTTTTTCAAGCACAATGTTTGCAATTTTCACGTGACGTTCAGCAGGTTCGTCAAAAGTAGAGGAAATTACTTCAGCATTCACACTGCGTTCCATATCGGTTACTTCTTCGGGACGTTCGTCAATGAGTAATATAATAAGGTAAACTTCAGGATGATTTGCCGCAATGGCATTGGCAATTTCTTTCAGTAAAACAGTCTTTCCTGTCTTGGGTTGTGCAACAATCAAGCCACGTTGGCCTTTACCGATGGGTGTAAACATATCTATCACACGGGTAGATATTGTAGATTCATCGTGTCCGGTTAGAATAAACTTTTCCTGAGGGAATAATGGTTTCAGATAATCGAAAGGAATACGATCTCTTACTTCTTCGGGTTTCCTGCCATTGATCAATTCAACTTTAATTAAAGGAAAATATTTTTCCCCGTCTTTTGGCGGACGAATGCTTCCTCTAACAGTATCCCCTGTTTTCAATCCAAACAATTTGATTTGAGATTGGGATACATAAATATCATCGGGAGAATTCAAGTAATTATAATCTGACGAACGTAAGAAACCATAACCATCCTGCATAATTTCCAACACACCTTCACTCACAATAACCGAGTCAAAATCGAAACTATCATCTCTTGTTCTTTCCTGAAATTTATTTTTTACAAAAGCTTCATGTTTGTGTCTTTCCTGGAATCCTTTTCTTTCTTCAGTCACTACTTCTTCAGCTGACTCATTTTCAATAACTTTTATATCCTGCAATTGGGGTAGGTCAGCATCCATTTCTCTTTCAGGTTCAGGTATGCTTTCTAATATTTCATCAATTTTAATTTCATCGAATTTATATAAATCTTCATCGATGTATTTTTTAACAAAAGGGACTAACTCTATAGTTGATTCAGTTAAAACTGGAGCTTCCGTTCTGATACTTTGTTCTGGTTTATATTGTTTTTCGGGTTTGTGTTTGTGTTCCTTTTTAAACGGAGTTATAGGTTTAACTTCAGTTTCAGGTTTTGTGACTGATTCAATTTTATTATGAATCAGTTGTTTAATAGGTTTTATCAGAATAGGTTTACTTTCAATGGTTTTTTCAGCAGTATTTTCTGGATTTTTTTCAATTATAATTGTTGAAGGAGTATCGATCTCGAGCTGGGTATTCATATTCGACTTTGCAATGGGTTGCTGATGATCTACCTTCTTTTTATCCAAAATATCAACTCTTTGACGTTTTGGGCGAAACGCATTTTTTTCCATTTTACGTTCTTTGTCTAATACTTCTTTTGGGGGATTGGCTGCTTGATGGTCAAGAATTTTATATACCAAATCCTGTTTTCCTAATTTCTCAAACTTTGGGATGTTTAATACTTTAGCAATATCTTTTAATTCGTTTACTAATTTGTTGTTTAGTTCAATAATGTCGTACATCATAAGAAAAAGTTTCTTTATTATTTTTAAGGTAGGTGAAATTTAAAATATGTAATCAAAAAAGTTTATTATTTCAAATAGCTGATGATTAAATAGATAAGCTTATTTTTCTGGAATAATTATGAGATTTTTTTAAGTTTTTAGAATAAAAACCTGATTTTTTTTGCAAATATAATACAAATATTTTTAAAATTACATTTTATATTATTTTTTTTCAAATATTTTTCTATTTCCATATAATGTGTTACTTTTGTTTCGTATTAAGCAAAAAAAAATCAGATTTGTCTCGGAAATACAATAAAAAAAAACAATTATTTTATGCAAATTTAATCATATTAAAAAAAATGAGAAAAATTACAATCATTACCGTAATCATTTTAGCCTTATTTTCAGCTAATGTATATGCACAAATTCCTAATTCAGGATTTGAAACCTGGACAGGAAACGAGCCCAGTGGATGGGATAACTTAAATTCGCTTACATCTACAGTATTTATTTACACTTGCACGAAAGGAAGTCCGGGCAATCCAGGTTCCTATTATCTTAATTTAACAACTAAATCTGTACCGTTAGTTGGCATAGTTCCCGGGATAGCTTTAAGTGGCTTACTAAACAAGACTACTTTTCAACCAAAATCCGGATTTGCTTACAATCAACGTCCAACTGCATTGACAGGTAATTGGCAATATATGGCTGCTGCTGCAACTGACCAAGGTTTTATTGCTGTTGCTTTTACAAAATGGAACACTTTAACAAATAGCCGCGATACCATTGGCACTACTTATTATGCATTACCAGGAATGGTGATGAGTTGGGCAAGCTTTAATATTCCTATTACTTACACAAAGCCTTCAAATCCTGACACTTGTTTAATTGTTCTATCTGCAAGTGGTATATCTACAGGAGTTGCCAATAGTTATTTATATGTAGACAATCTTGGTTTTTCGTTTACAGCCTCAGTAAACCAAAATTACAAATCTGAAAACAGTATGAAAATTTATCCAAATCCTGTTGCTGAAAATATGCTAATCGAAATTCCAGAAATTTCAAATACTTATTCATTCAGCTATAAGATTCTAAATAGCTATGGTCAAATCGTTCAATCATCCAAAAATTTTACCTATAATTACATTGAAACTTCTGGTTTACCCATTGGATTTTATCAAATAATTATCGAAAGTAAAGAAAAGCAATATGTTAGTAAATTTATCAAACAATAATATTGACTAAATTACAAATACTAAGTTTTTAAAATTTAACAAGGTGTAATCTCTTTGCAAAAAATAATAAAAATCATTTAAAATTATGTTACAACGCATACAAACCGTATATTTAATGTTGGCTTTTATAGCTTCAGCATTGTTATTTACAAAATTACCTATTGCAGTTTTCCAATTTCCAGACTTAGGAGAAATTTATTTTAGCATTGTCAGTAAATATCGTAATCCGAGTTTCTTTCAAGACGAGTTAACACATATCAGTACGTTACCTCTTATTTTAATTAACGGAGCTTTGGCTTTATTGACTTTAATAGCTGTTTTTCTTTACAGAAACCGCCCTTTGCAATACAGGATAACAATGTTTGCCTTTTTAATAAATGCGATTTTAATTATCGTGCTTTTTTTAACTGCAGATAGCATTCAAAATAAATTAAACAGTTTACAAAACCAATTGGTTATTCAGGCACAATATAAATTGGGTGCTATACTCCCATTAATATCATTGGTATTATTGATACTTGCCAGTAAAGCCATTCGCAAAGATGAAAAATTGGTAAAAGCAGCAGATCGATTGAGGTAAAAAAATATTTTTATTGTTTTTTTTGAAGTGTTTTATTAACAGATAAATAACTGTTAATAAAACACTTCAATTTATTTTTTTAGTAAATTTGGCAAAAATTTAAAAAAACTTTCATTTAGCTATAAAAAAAGCTATTTAGTATTATTAAACAATACATTTGGAATTTCAACATTTTACATTTATGAAAAAAAAATCTTGCTTATTTGTTTATTTGCTATTATTTTTACTCCCGTTTACTTTAAAAGCAGTTCCTGCCTATCCTCACCCAATAGAGTTTACCCAACCTGACGGATCAAAAATTATCATTCAATTGAAAGGTGATGAAAAAATCAGATGGGCAGAAACTATGGATGGCTACTCCATATTGTTTAACAAAACCGGCACTTACGAATATGCTATTTTGGATGCCGAAAACAATATGCAAACTTCTGGGAAACAGGCAAAAGATTTAGCATTAAGAAGTAATGAAGAAATCAGTTTTTTAAATACTATTCCTAAAGGATTACATTTTTCTCCATCCCAAGTTCAAATAATGAAAAATTTTTGGAATCTTTACAGTTCTGAATCTATTAATACATTCCCAACTACAGGTAATCGAAGTTTGATATGTATTCTGATTGGGTTTACCGATGTCGCATTTACAAAAACAAATGCTGATTTTAACAACCTCTTCAACCAGATAAATTACACAACCGATGGAGCAACAGGAAGTGTAAAAGATTGTTACCTTGAAAATTCTTACAATCAGTTAAACCTTTCTATTACAGTTGCCGGCCCCTATACTGCAAGTCATAATATGGCATATTATGGAGCTGACAATGGCTCGAACCATTCAATAAGAGCAGGAGAACTGATTACTGAAGCTGTGAATGCAGCTAACCCCTCAGTAAATTATGCAAACTACGATAATGATAACAATGGCAGTGTAGATGGAATTTATGTAATTTTTGCCGGTTACGGACAAGAAGCTGGTGCTTCTACAGATGCAATATGGTCACATGCATCCAATATACCAACATTGACGCTTGATGGAAAAACAATTAGCAAATATTCTTGCTCACCTGAATTAAGAGGTAATTCTGGAGATGGAATAACACGCATAGGTGTAATTTGTCATGAATTTGGACATGTATTAGGTGCACCCGATTATTACGATACAGACTATGCAACCAATGGTCAATATGACGGAACTGGTAACTGGGATTTAATGTCAGGTGGTTCATGGAACAATAGTGGCCGAACTCCCGCTCAGCACAATGCATATACTAAAACAATGGTTTACAATTGGGCAACGCCAACCCTGCTATCATCTGCTGCGCTTATTACTTTAAATAATTCTGTTGACAGTTCCAATAGTTTCTATAGGTACAATACAACTACTACCAATGAGTATTTTTTGATTGAAAACCGTCAATTGAAAGGTTTCGATTCTTTTCTACCAGGTCATGGAATGATCATTTACCATGTTGACAAAACTTTCATCACTTCAGCAGGAAATTCTATCAACAATACCAGCCATCAAGGTATGTATCCTGTTTGCGCTAATTCAAGCGGATTACCTCCAACTACTTATGGAACCATAAATGGAAGTGGATGCCCCTTCCCTGGGACTGGATTCAAAACATCATTTACAGATGCAACAACGCCAAATTCAAAATCATGGGCTAATGCAAACACTGCAAAACCTATTACTATTATTACAGAAAATACAATCAACAAAACTGTTTCATTCGCATTTATGGGTGGATATACTTGTACATTAACTACAGTTCAAGCATCTAATCTGAGTTATTCTTTAACAACCACTAACTCAATGCGACTTAACTTTAACAGGGGCAATGGAAATAAAATATTAATCCTTGCCAAAGCTGGTTCAGTTGTTGATGCAAGTTTATCAGTTGGAAGTACATTTATAGCAGATAGTATTTTTGGTACAGGACAAGAAATCGGCACAGGAAACTATGCTGTGTATAACGGTTCGGGAAATTCAGTTAACTTAAGTGGATTGTCACAAGGAACCACCTATTATTTTGCTTGTTACGAATACAACACTGCCGAAAACTGTTATCTAATCCCTGCTTTAACTTGGAATAAAACAACTAATTATTTATTACCAACAGCTGCAGGAGCTATCAATGGAGCAAGTAGTGTTTGTACAGGTCAAAACAATATTACATATATAGTACCACCAATATCTTATGCTACTACCTATATATGGACATTGCCTGCTGGAGCAAACGGTTACAGTACAAGCAACGGGATTAATATTAATTTCGGAAGTTCAGCTGTTTCAGGAAACATAACAGTAACAGGAAGTAACCCAGCAGGGAATGGCACAACTTCTTCTATTGCTATTACCGTGAACCCAATTCCACCTACTCCTACAATTACACAAATCGGCAATATACTTTCATCTGATGCTTCAAATGGCAACCAATGGTATTTTGAAACCACAGGAGCATTATCCTCAGCCACTTCAAATATCATAAATCCAATACAAAGCGGAAATTATTATGTAATCGTTGTTGAAAATGGTTGTCAGTCGGCTCCATCAAATAGCATTTATTATAATTTTACCGGAATTGCTGAAAACCTTTCAACTTTATCAGAAGTCAGCGTATACCCCAATCCTTTTACTGAAAAAACTACTATTTCATACACATTAACTAAAGATGAAAACGTTGAAATTTCGATCTATGATATTACTGGTCAAGAATTAATTAAATCAATTTTATATAAACAAAGCAAAGGAAATCAAAGTTTTATATTAAATGCATCCAGATTAAGTTCTGGTATGTATTTTTACAAATTAAATGCAGGAAAAGATATTCAAAAAGGGAAATTATTCATTCAATAATTGTAAGAGTTGAACAAAACGATTTAATTCAAAATAAATATTGATAAAAAATATTTCGATAAAGTTTTGTTATTTGACATAATTTTACTACTTTTGCACTCCTAATTTTGATTAAATGCAAAATTAATTATAAAAAACCTGATTATCAATTATTTAAAATTATAATAAGATGAAAAAGGATATTCATCCAAAAGATTACAGATTCGTTGTATTTAAAGATATTTCCAACGATTATATGTTTATAACAAGATCAACTGTTAAAACAAATGAAAAGATTGTTTATACTGACGGTATTGAATATCCGCTTGTAAAACTCGAAATCTCAAATACTTCACATCCATTCTTTACAGGAAAAATTAAATTAATTGATACTGCAGGACGTGTTGATAAATTTAAAACAAAATATCAAAAACATTTTGAAAACAGAAACAACTAAACTTTGTTATCTTATTTAAAAGAAATTTTAAAGCTCTTTTTGCAAAGGGCTTTTTTTATTCCTTTTTTTTGATTAATTTTGATAACAAATTCACGATCCCTTTTTAAAATGCTTAACGATATGAATTACATACTCTTTGACGATGCCTCACGTAATAATTTATTACCATTGTCCTTCACCAGACCTGTAGCCGATATTCGCGTTGGTATATTAACCATACGAGAAAAATGGGAAAAATACATGAACTGTAAAACATCATCTTTAACTGAAGCTTATTTAAGTGAAAAATTTCCTATTATCATAAAATCAGATAATTTCCTTATTAACAGTTCAATATTTCCCAATCAGCAAATTATCGACGAAATTCATGTTCTTAAACCCAATCAAGCATTAAGTGCTGGTGATTACATTATTGCTTATAATATAAAAGAAGAAGATTTTGAAAACATTGGAGATGATTCTCTTTCTAATTACCAAGAGATTAAATCAAAAGTTAATCACACAAAATTAAACAATGTCTGGGATGTCTTTACATTGAACGGACAGGAAATTATTGCTGATTTAGAAATTTTAACAAAAGGAAGAAAATCAACTGAAATTTCAAATACCAATAAAATTGCAGGTCAACATCAAATTTTTGTTGAAGATGGGGCAAAAATTGAATTTTCTATACTAAATGCTACCGAAGGGCCAATTTATATTGGCAAAGATGCTGAAATCATGGAAGGCTGCATGCTCAGAGGTCCGCTTGCCTTATGTGATCATTCAATTGTTAAAATGGGAGCTAAAGTTTACGGAGGTACTACCATAGGACCCTTTTCAAAAGTAGGCGGTGAAATTAATAATGTTGTAATATTAGGATACTCCAATAAAGCGCACGAAGGATTTCTTGGCAATTCGGTAATTGGTGAATGGTGCAATTTAGGTGCTGATACAAATACTTCAAATCTTAAAAACACTTATGAAGAGGTGAAACTATGGAACTATCCTTTACAAACATTTGTAAACACTGGATTACAGTTTTGCGGCCTCATCATGGGTGATCATTCTAAATGTGGGATTAACACCATGTTTAATACTGGCACTGTAGTTGGCGTAAATGCCAATGTTTTCGGATCAGGTTTCCAACGGAACTTCATTCCATCATTTTCATGGGGTGGTGTAAATGGAATTTCTACTTACGATATTAAAAAAGCCGTTATTGTTGCTCAAAGAGTTTACGAAAGAAGAAATTTAGCTTTTAACGACACTGAAAAAGACATCTTAAACCATGTTTTCAATTTAACTTATAAAAACAGAATGTTATAAGCTTTTACAAATATTTAATACCATAATTTTACTTAAAAAAATTATACTGACGATGGTAAATAGAGATTTCGTTAAATTTGCAAATCTGGTGGATGATGATGCTGAATTTATTCCTTTGCTTTCAATTGAAGACGAAGAAATTATGAATGCCGAAGCAATTCCTGACACCTTGCCAATTTTACCACTTCGAAATACAGTTTTGTTTCCAGGGGTAGTTATTCCAATTACCGTTGGTCGCGATAAATCAATAAAACTAATTAAAGAAGCATACAAAGGTAACAAGCTCATTGGAGTAGTTGCTCAAAAAGACAAAGAGCAGGAAGATCCTCAATTTGAAGATTTACACAAAATTGGAACACTTGCTCAAATATTAAAAACGCTGCAAATGCCTGATGGCAGTACTACTATCATTATACAGGGTAAAAAACGTTTCGAATTAGGAATGTTGTTGCAATCTGACCCATATTTTATTGCTGAAGTAAAACAATTCGGAACTGCCGAAAAAAATAATAAAGACAAAAACTTTACAGCTCTTATTTCTTCATTAAAAGACTTATCAATAGAAATAATAAAATTATCCCCCAACATTCCATCTGATGCAGCATTTGCTATTCAAAATATTGAAAGCCCTCATTTTTTAGTTAATTTTATTTCATCTAACTTAAATACTGATATTACAGAAAAACAAAAACTTTTGGAAGTTTCTGATATTAAGGAACGTGCAAACTTTGCGCTAAGTTTTCTTACAAAAGACTTACAGATGTTAGAACTTAAAAATCAGATCCAAAACAAAGCCAAAGTTGATATTGACAAACAACAACGTGAATATTTTTTAAATCAACAACTAAAAACCATACAGGAAGAATTAGGTGGAAATCCTGGTGAACAGGAAATCAATGAGATAAAAGCAAAAGCTGAGCAAAAAAAATGGTCTAAAGAAGTTGCTATAACTTTTGAAAAAGAATTAAAAAAATTACAACGTACCAATCCAAATTCCCCTGATTTTTCGATTCAGATGAATTACCTGAATGTTTTAACCGATTTACCTTGGAATGAATACACTACTGATAATTTTGATTTGAACCGGGCGCAGAATATCCTGGATGAAGACCACTTTGGATTAGAAAAAGTAAAAGAAAGAATCATAGAATACCTGGCTGTACTAAAATTAAAAGGTGATATGAAATCGCCTATTCTCTGTCTGGTAGGTCCTCCGGGAGTCGGAAAAACTTCACTGGGTAAATCCATTGCCAGAGCTTTAGATCGTAAATACATTCGCATGTCTCTGGGCGGTTTAAGAGATGAATCAGAGATCAGAGGCCATCGTAAAACATACATCGGTGCAATGCCTGGTCGTATTATTCAACAGCTTAAAAAGGCAAAATCATCAAATCCGGTTTTTGTTTTGGATGAAATTGACAAAATATTAGGGATGAACGTCAATGGAGACCCTTCTGCGGCTCTTTTAGAAGTACTAGATCCTGAACAGAACAACGCTTTCTACGATAACTTCCTTGAAGAAACCTTTGATTTATCTAAGGTAATGTTTATTTCAACAGCCAATACACTCAGCACTATTCATCCTGCCTTGCGCGACAGAATGGAAGTAATTGATGTTAGTGGCTATATCATGGAAGAAAAACTTGAGATTGCTAAACGACATCTTATTCCTAAACAGCTTCAAGAGCATGGTGTAAAAAAGACTCAACTTAAATTCTCTGATACTGTGATTGCAAAAATTATTGATGAATACACCCGTGAATCGGGGGTTCGTCAACTGGAAAAAAACATTGCCAAGGTAATCCGTAACCGTGCCCGCTTTATTGCCAATAAAGATGTATACAGTAAAACTTTAGCAGTTAATGAAGTTTCAACTATCTTAGGATTGCCAACTACACAACACGACACTTTATTGAAAAAAAGCCTTGTTGGTGTAGCTACAGGATTGGCTTGGACTGCTGTAGGTGGGGAGATTTTGTTCGTTGAAGCCAGTTTAAGTGCAGGTAAAGGTATGCTTACCTTAACTGGGAATCTGGGAGATGTCATGAAAGAATCTGCCAGCATTGCTTACGAATACCTGAAATCACATTCAGAACAATTAAACCTGGATGCCGAAATATTTGAGAAATGGAATGTACATGTGCATGTTCCCGAAGGAGCTACACCTAAAGACGGCCCATCAGCAGGAATTACAATGTTTACTGCTATAAGTTCAGCTTTTACAAAAAGAGCTATTAATGCTTCGATTGCTATGACCGGCGAAACCACATTGAGAGGAAAAGTTTTGCCCGTAGGTGGTATCAGAGAAAAAATTCTAGCGGCTAAACGTTCTAAAATTACAGATATTATCCTTTCAATTGACAATAAAAGAGACATTGAAGAAATAAAACCTGCTTATATTGAAGGTCTAACATTTCACTATGTGAACGAATTAATAGAAGTGGTAGATATAGCTTTTGTAAACGGGAATAAAAAATAACATCTTAAGCTTTAATACAAATTCAAAAAAGAATACGTATTTCCAGTAAAGTTCATATACTTTATAAAATCTGAATAACTTATTACCAGTGATGCTGTATTTATATTTGGATGAAAGCTAATCTTTGATGCTTTCTGCAAGTTCTCATCTATAAAAACAATTACTTCATGTTTCTCGTCATTTATCAAACCAAAAGGGGAAACAGAACCTGCCGTTAATCCTAGGTATTTCATCATTCTTTCGTCGGAAGCAAAAGATATTTTACCTTGTCTTAGCTTTGCTTCAAGGTTTTTAACATCCAAATTCTGATAAAATTCAAGTAAAACCAAAAAATGATGGTTTCCCTTGTGATTTCGAAAAAACAAGTTTTTGCAATGTGCCGCATCGATATCTTTCCAATATAATGTAGCTTCTTTAACGGTTGCAACAGGAGGATGCTCATAGTATTCGAATTGAATACTTAAATTATGTAATGTTTCGTATACCTGGATTTGGCCTCTCATGTATTTCAATTAAAATTACAAATTAAGAATTAGGAATAAATGACATCTAAGAATTAAATACTGATTACTTTACGAACTACTTTCTCACGAGTAAAACTACATTTTCCACATGTTGAGTATGAGGAAACATATCAACAGGCTGAATTTTTTCTACTTTGTATTGCTCACTCATTAATTCTATATCTCGAGCTTGAGTTGCAGGATTGCAACTGATATAAACAATCTTTTTTGGTGCAGCTCTTAGTATTTGTTGTACTACTTTTTCATGCATACCAGCCCTTGGAGGATCGGTTATGATAGTATCGGGGCGACCGTTAACTTCTATAAAATCATCGTTCAAAACCTTGACCATATCACCGGCATAAAAATAAACATTATTAATTGTATTGTGCACCGAATTTCGGTAAGCATCTTCAATAGCTTCGGGAACATATTCGATACCCACAACCTTTTGCACACTTCCAGCAACAAAATTTGCTATGGTGCCTGTACCTGTATATAAGTCATATACTATTTCATCACTTTTAAAATCTGCAAACTCAGCAGCTATTTTATATAGATTATATGCTTGTTCCGAATTGGTCTGGTAGAAAGATTTTGGGCCTATGATAAACTGTAAATCTTTTCCTGTTTTAAAAGCCTTCATTTTTTCGCAAATAAAGGGATTACCTTTATACAATTGAATATTAAGATCTCCGATGGTATCATTACGTTTGTTGTTAACAACATACATTAAAGATGTAATTTGCGGGAATTTCTCGCTAAGGTAATCCATAATGCGGGTAATGACTTTAGGTCTGTCGTCTTTAACAATTAAAATCACCATAACATCTCCAGTTGTGGATGTTCTGATAATAAGATTGCGTAAAAAACCTTCCCATTTGCGTGCGTCAAAAAACGTTAAGTTGTTGGTTAGAGCGAATGCTTTAACGGCATCCCTTATATCGTTTGATGGATCTTTTTGTAAATAACATTTATTGATATCCAATACCCTATCGAAAAGTTGAGGCATATGAAAACCTAATGCATTGGTATTAATTGATTCGTGATCAATTTCTTCAGAAATTTCACCTTCAAGCAGCCAACGCTTGCTCGAAAATGTATATTCTAATTTATTCCGGTAAAAATATTGATTGGCTGAAGGAAATATCGGACTAATACAGGATGTATCTATCTTCCCGATACGTTGCAGATTGTCTACAATTTGTTTTTGTTTGTAAAGCAATTGTTCTTCGTATTTCATGGCCTGCCATTTGCAGCCTCCACAAATACCTGAGTGAACACAAAGGGGCTTTACTCTTTTATCAGAATATGTATGAATTTTAATGGCTTTGGCTTCTGCAAAAGATTTTTTCTTTTTGACAATTCGCAAATCTACTATATCGCCAGGGACGACAAATGGAACAAATATAACCATTTCATCCACTTTTGCAATGGCTTTCCCTTCGCTGCCGGCATCTGTAATTTCAATATTCTTTAAAATTTCCGGTTCTCTGTATTTTTTATCCATGGCTCTATTTAATAAATGATTTAATTTTTATAAGTATTTGTAATTCCAACTATTTTGCAAATTTACGATAATTAGCTGAGACCTAAAAGAACTTAAGAAATATCTTCATTTGGTATTTATAGTCAATTATCAAGAGAGTGAGTTAAAATCCTAATTTTGATGCAATTAAAAATTTTTTTTACTAAAAATGAATACGTTTAAGAAAAAAAAATTATCTTTGAAAATTATTTACCTTTTGATTATTCATAAAACACAAACTTTAAAGACAATCATTCCACAGGATTGCTTTTCTTTATAAAACAATAACCTTAAAATATTTAGAACAATGGCAAAACAAAATGCAAAGTCAACAAAAGCGACACTAAAAAAACAACCACAAGCTAAGTTGAATATAATTTATCTTTTTTTACTCATTGCTTATGGTTTTGTAACAGTGCTTACTCCTAATTTGCTCGCTTTAGACTCTAACGGACCAAAATTTCTTACATTTGCGCTTCTCAATCTTGTAACATTTCTATACCTTTTTTCACGAAAGGAAATTAAAACCCGCCCAGAATGGTATTTTTCATTTTTCAGCAATGGAATTGGGATTGCCTATACCGGATTGATGATAATTTCTTTACTATCTTTCTTTAAAGCCATCAATGTATTGGAATCGGTTTTACATTTTGCTAAAATCTTTACTACTTTCTCAGCTGGCTATCTGATTTCTGTACTTATTTTAGCTGACAAAAGAAATATATTGTATTTATGTATAGCTATGACTTTATTGTTGATTTTTGACAGTTTATCAGTGTTGTCAGAAATACTCAAATATATAAATGGGAAAGTTAAAGATATTCTTGAAATTAAAACCATTTACTCCAATAAAAACATATTAGCCTCATCCATTTTTGTTAAAATTCCCTTTGCTCTATGGTTATTAATATATAAACAAAAATGGTTAAAATCTTTAGGCATTTTGGGGACTTTTTTGGCAATTGCAGCAACTTTATTTATGAGTACAAGGGCTTTTTATTTGGGGACTATAGCATTAAGTATTTTTCTAGTTTCCTTTTTTATTATTAGATATAAGCAATCTAATGATAAATCCTATCTAAGTTTAGTTGCAACATACCTGATTATTTTATTTGCTTCTATTTTAATATTTTCAACAACACAAACCTATCTTTATCCAAAATCAGGAAGTATATATAACACTAGCGTAGAATCAAGGTTGGCAACAATTTCTTCTAATGAAGTTTCTGCAAATTCAAGACTAACTGCATGGAAACGTTCCTGGCATGTTTTTAAACAAGATCCTATTTTAGGAGTTGGTCTTGGAAACTGGAAACTGACCACACTAAAAGAAGAAAATCAGACTGGTCAAGATTTTATCTACCAATACAAAGCTCACAATGATTTTATTGAAATCCCTACTGAAACGGGCATTTTTGGAGGCGTTTTTTTTATAGCAATTTTCCTTATTACAGCTTGGGTTTTTATAAAAGCAGTTTTAAAAAAGGCTGCCCCGGAATGGCTTAGTCTAATCTTTCTTCCCGTATTCGGACTGCTTTGTTACAGTTTCGATGCCTTCTTCAATTTTCCACAAGACAGACCAGAAATACAAGCATTGTTTGCTTTATACATCGGTATGGCTGTTGCTGTCTTTTCTTTATACCATAGAGAAACTTCAAACTTATCTCTGGAGGAATCCTCAGAAAAAACTTCATTTTTTATTAGATTCAAATCGTTTTGGAATAACGCTGCTAACATTAATCAAACGGGGAAACCCATTAAACTTTTTATTCGAATCCCTTTTATGATTATCTTTGGAATGATTTTGATAGCTACTGCATATATGCTCAATGAAAATTTTACTTCATTGAAATTACAACGCATTGTTATAGAAGATATCAATCGTGGGAAGCTAAGCCATCCGGCTTCTATGTTCTTAGATGGATTTCCATCCGTCATTAATTTAAATACAATGGCTGAACCCATTGCAGTACAAAAAGCACGTTATCTGATTAACGAAAATCGCAATGATGAAGCCATTGCCTTACTTAAAGTTGACAAATCAAGCCCTTACGATACCAGACCTGAATACTTTATAGCTATGGCTTATTATAATCAAAACAATGTCGATAGCGGTATGGTATATTCAGAAAAGATGTATAAATTGAAGCCTAACTTTTTCAAAAACATTGCTAAGCTTTGCGATGTTTTACAGGAAAGAAACAAGTTAAAAGAAGCTGAAGTTATGATTGATACATATTTAAGCAATACGAAAGGGAATAAAGATGCCTGGTTGTATGCTTCTTCTTTTTATTTTAAATCCAATAACTTTAAGAAAGCGGTATCTGTTATCGATTCAGCAGTTAATTTCTTCCCTACCGACAGTCTGATATTGAAACAAAGGGAAATCATTGATAACAAAGCTATTATTATGCCCTATCAATCTTTATACGACTTAGCCTCTAACGCTTATAATGAAAAGAAATACGCTGAAGCTATCAGGTATTATTCAGAACTCTTGATTAAAATACCAGGATACATGGATGCTCTTGAACGCAGAGCTTTTTGTTATTATTTTTCAAAAGAATACGTCAAAAGTAACAAGGATCTGGATTTCATGATTTCCAAAGGGATGATACGTTCAAACCTATACAACCTTAGAGGTGTAAATTATAACAGTTTAGGAAATAAAGATGAAGCTTGTAAAAACTTTAAAATTGCTTTTGATATGGGCGATAAGGATGGTTTGAATAATTACCCTAAACTTTGTCTACAATCAAATAAATAATTAAGCTGCTATGAAAGAAAATGGATAATACGATCTTGAATTATCTTTTGTAAAATGTATTTTTGCTCTCATTTTAAGAACCATTTAAAAATAACAAAAGAACTGCAATAAAATTGAGTTTTATTATCTACCTTTGTTAACCAAATAACAATGCATTCTTAACATCTTAAAAATGAAATTTACACCTGAAATATGCAGTATCAAAGATCAGAGGATGAAACCTTTCATTGATCCTCTTGAAATTTGGAATTACATTAACAATACAGTATCGAACAAAGAAAAAGTTAGAGAAATAATTGCAAAATCATTAAGCAAGCAAAGACTTAGCCTCGAAGAAACTGCAGTTCTGATTAATACAACCGATGCTGAGCTAATTGAAGAGATCAAACAAGGTGCCAGAACACTGAAACAAAAAATTTATGGTAATCGCATTGTATTGTTTGCCCCATTGTATGTGGGAAATAAATGTGTTAACAATTGCAAATATTGTGGTTTCCGAACCGAAAACAAAGCAGCCATTCGTAAAACTTTATCAGACGAGGAATTAGTCCAAGAAGTTGAAGCGCTGGAAGATAACGGACAAAAGCGATTGATTCTGGTTTATGGAGAACATCCCGCCTATTCGCCTGAATACATTGCTCATACAGTAAGTGTAGTATATGGTGTTAAAAAAGGAAACGGAGAAATCAGAAGAGTAAATATCAATGCCGCACCTTTAGAAATTGATGGATTCAGAACAGTAAAAGATTCTGGAGTTGGCACCTATCAAGTATTTCAAGAAACATATAACCCCGAAGCTTATAAAATTTATCACTTAGGAGGCAAAAAAATGGATTTTGAATACCGTTTAACCTCCCTTGACAGAGCTCAGGAAGCTGGCCTGGATGATGTTGGCATTGGCGCTTTGTTTGGTTTGTACGACTGGCGTTATGAAGTATTGGGATTGGTACGCCATGCAAATCATTTGGAAGCCTGCTATAATGTTGGTCCACATACCATTTCATTTCCAAGAATCCAAAGTGCTTCATCATTGGATATGGATGAAACTTATATTGTCAGTGATCAGGAATTTGTTAGACTTGTTGCTATCCTCCGCCTGGCTGTTCCGTATACAGGAATGATACTGACTGCCCGCGAAAGTGCAGCAATAAGAGATGAGGTTATCAGCTTTGGCGTTTCTCAGATTGACGGTGGCACAAAATTGGAATTAGGAAGCTATTCAGCAAGTAAAAACGAAAACCAGGATCTGAACAAAGAACAATTCGCAATTAATGATAACAGGTCGCTTAACGAAATTATCGATGATTTACTCAATAAAGATTATTTGCCTTCATTTTGTACTGCTTGTTACCGCTTAGGAAGAACAGGCGAACATTTTATGGAATTCTCTGTACCCGGTTTTATTAAAAGATATTGCACTCCTAATGCTATCCTCACATTGGCTGAATATCTCTGCGATTATGCACCTGAGAATACTGCTCATAAAGGCTGGAATGTTATAGAAAAGAATATCAAAACCCTTGACAACGAGAAAGACAAAACAGAAATCAGAAATAGGATTGATAAAATAAAAAAGGGGAACAGAGATCTTTATTTTTAATTAAATAATTAGGAATATGAATGAAATGAGAATTTTAGGTTTAATGATAACCGATAGAATCAAAGAAGCCGGTAGAACCCAAAAGGTATTGACAAAAAATTCAAATATTATCAAATCAAGATTAGGATTTCACGAAGTTACTGAAAATATCTGCAGCAGAGTTGGCATGATTATACTTCAACTAGGCGGCAACCCTCCAGAATGGGATCAATTAGAAAAAGAATTACAAACAATAGATGGACTTGAAGTTCAAAAAATGAATTTTCAATATTAATCAATTCAAATTATGAAAAAATTTGTAGTTTTAGGCTTATACATTTCTGACAATATGAAGGAATCATTTAAGGTTCAGGAAGTATTAACTAAATTCGGATGTTCAATAAAAACCCGTCTTGGATTACACAATATTGAAGATGATTGTTTAAAATCAAATGGGTTAATCCTTTTAGAATTAACAGGCGACCCTGATGAAATGCAAAAATTAGAAAAAGAACTATTTAAAATTGAAGGATTAAAAGTTCAGAAAATGTCTTTCTAAGAAATTTAAATATTTTAATTGAATAATCATAAAATCGTCTTAGTTTTGTGCTTATCAATTTTATCATTTTCAATATGAGAAAATCATTATTTTTCTTTTTTATCACATTCATTTATTGCTCTTTACACATTTTCGCTCAAGATTCAAATTTTAAGTTTAAAGGCAGTTCTGTTTATTTAGGTAGCGTTGAAGAAGATAAACTTCCTACAACCGTTAGTTTTTCTTATATCAATAATAATAAAATAGCTGTAAAAATAATTGATATTAAGGCATCAAGATATTGTAAAATATCAAACTGGAACAAGCTTATCCCAATAAAACCAGGTGCATCAGGATACATCTCAATTATTTATGAAAATAAAAATAAAGGCGTTTTTAACGAAAAACTTCTTTTAAAAACAGATGAACCTGGAAGCAAAGAAATTACTTTAAGTTTTGGAGGCGAAATAATATCGCGAAAAAAAATACGTTCAGATTTCTATACTATTAAAAATGGATCGTTGAGTTTTATAAAAAACAGTTTGGATATTGGTGAAATCAAAAATTCGAAAAAAAAATCTGACACCCTCTATATTACAAATGATTCTAAGAATATCATCACATTAGCGGCTTCTGAAATGAATCCTACTTATGCTGAAATCCGCTTTTCTTCAGCTGAAATAAAACCCTCAGCCCTCGAAAAAATTACAATTACTTACGATGCCTCTTTACGAAATACATTCGGAAAAACAAAAGACACGCTATTCATACAAACCAATGATGAAGTGAATTCTTTAAAAGAAATTTATATAAAGGCTGATATAGTTGAAGATTTCTCAAAAATAAAACCCGAAAAACTCAAATTAGCACCTGAAGCCTATTTGATTAATACAACATATGATTTTAGGTATGCAAAAAAAGGCTCAGATGTAAAAACGATCTTCAATATTAAAAATAAAGGAAAAACACAATTGGTCATCCGAAAAGTAGATAGCAGTTGTGATTGCATTAAAACTACTTATGCTGATAAAATAAGGTTCGACAGAGACTCCCCTATTGAAGTAATAATGAATACAACTCATTTGAAAGGGAATATTCACGAAACAGTTACCCTTATTACCAATGACCCAAAAAACTCCAGAATAATATTACACCTGACAGGTTTTGTTGAATAGCCAATAAAGTGATTTGGTGAATTTGTGAAATATTGAATATATATTGAATATTTGAATAATATTGTGAAACTTATTTTCAATCCTAATCCATCATTTCGCTCAATTCTATCCATTCATTGGATTTTTCGTCAATCAATTTCATAATTTCACCTATCCGCTCCGACCAGGCTGTTAATAATGAAACATTATCACTACCTGCATTCATCAGCATAAAAATCTTTTCTTTTTCAATTTCAAGTTCGCTTATCTGTTTTTCAAGGAGCTCATATTCTTGCTTTTGCTTATAACTAGGCTTATTAGAGGCGATTTTTACACGCTCAACAGGTTTTTCTTCTTTTTTGGTTTCAGCTCTTAATTGCTTTTCTTTCAGCATTTTTTTTCGGGTGTATTCAGAATAAGTGCTGTGATAGTCTTTTACTACCCCATTCTCTTCAAATACAAAAATATGATCCACCAAGTTGTCCATGAAACTACGGTCGTGAGAAACCAACAACAAACAACCTTTGTATTGCAACAAAAACTCTTCCAACATCATGAGGGTGAATATATCAAGATCGTTGGTAGGTTCATCCAATATCAGAAAATTTGGATTTTGCATTAAAACCATCAATAAAAACAATCTTCGTTTTTCGCCTCCGCTCAAATTGGAATAATAATTGTATTGCAGGGTACTAGAAAACCCAAAATAGGTTAGAAATACTGAAGCTGATAAATCCTTTCCCCCATCCAATTTCACAACCTCTGCAATTTCTCTAACAATTTCAATTACACGTTTATCATCATGCGTCTCTAGACCTTCCTGTGAATAATACCCAAAACTTATGGTTTGGCCTTTCACTATCCTGCCACTGTCCTGCATCACTTTATCGATAATCATGTTTAAAAATGTCGTCTTACCAATACCATTTTTACCCACAACCCCAATTCGTTCACCTTTTTTGAAAGTATAGGTAAAATCGTTCAAAACAACTTTATCGCCAAAAGCCTTGGAAACGTTGTACATCTCAAGAATTTTACCACCTATACGTTCGGTTTTTATGCTTAATTCTACTTTTTTATCGTCAATTCTTTTAGTCGCTTTTTCCTGAAGATTATAAAATGAGTCTATACGGGCCTGTGACTTGGTAGTTCGAGCTTTGGGCATCCTTCTCATCCAGTCTAATTCTTTGCGATACGTATTTTTAGCTTTCTCTATTTCCTGACGCTCTATCATTTCCCTATCAGCCTTTTTCTCTAAGAAATAATCGTATTTCCCTTTGTAATGATAGATATTTCCATTATCTAACTCTATCACTTCTGAACAAACATTGTTCAAAAAGTAACGATCATGGGTAACCAATAAAATACTCAGGCTTTGTTTACTAAGGTATTCTTCTAACCATTCAATCATTGAAATATCCAAATGATTGGTTGGTTCATCCAAAATCAATAAATCAGCTTCTTCAATTAATACTTTAGAAAGTGCTACTTTTTTACGTTGTCCTCCAGATAAAGTATTGATAGTTTGATAAATATCTGTTATTTGTAAACGACTCAGGATTTCTTTCACCTTATTTTCATAGTCCCAACAATTGAGAACATCTACCTGATGAATTGCTTCATCCAGTTTTGTCCTGTTTTCTGCATTGTCTGACTTTTTTATATGTTCTAAGGCTTCTTCGTAGCTTCTGATTGCCACCAGATATTTATTTTCTGTATTAAATAGAACATCAACAATCGTCTGATTATCATCTAATTCTGGATTCTGAGGCAAATAAGCAATATGAATATCTTTGCGGAATACTACTTTCCCATTATCGGGCAAATCTTTTTGATTGATAATATTAAGCAAACTACTTTTACCAGCTCCGTTTCGTGCAATTAATGCAACTTTCTGACCTTTATCAATGCCAAAAGTTATATTCTCGAATAATAATTTTTCACCATAAGATTTGGTGAGATTTTCAATTAAAAGATAATTCATGCTTTTTCCAATATTATGCTATCAAAATATTCAAATGAGTGTTTCTAGCAAAAAACAAACTATTATATACAAATACAAAAACTTATTTTAAATTAAATTTGTCAGTTTAATCAATACCAGCAAAATATTTCATAAATTGAACTCTTAAGTAAGCAGGAGTATTGTCTGTTTTCTTATAACTCATTCTCCCTCGAAATGATTCAATATTTTCAAAATCATTTTTCTCCATCCAAACTTCAATTTCTTTCAACATAACATTTATATATTCAAATCCATTCTTATAGAGAACAGATACAACTTGTGCAGCCTTTGCTCCTGCCAATAGCTGTTTGATTACAGCCCTTCCATCATGGATTCCGGTAGAAGCAGCAACATCACAAAATAATTTATCAGACAATATTGCTACCCATCTCAATGATGTTGATATCTCTTCGGGATGACTGTATACATTCGCATTTGTAACCTTAAAATTATCAATATCAATATCTGGTGAAAAAAAGCGATTAAAAAAAACTAAACCGGAAATACCAGTCCATGAGAGTTTTAACATCATTTTTGCTAAACCTGAAAAATAAAAACTTGTTTTTACAGCTATAGGGATGCTGATATGTTTTCTTACTTCATTTATAATATCAAAATATACCTTTTCGTTTTCTTCACTGGAATTGTTCATATCGGAAGGTAACAAAAAGATGTTTAATTCCAGTGCATCCGCACCTGCATCCTGAATTTTCCGTGAATAAGCAACCCATTGTGATGCAGTCACGCAATTTATACTAGCAATTATTGGTATTTGTACAACTTTTTTACAATCTTTTATCAACTTTAAATAACTTTCCAAAGAATGTGTAATCGCATAATCTTTAATATAATCCAACGCTTCAGGATAAGCGAATGACTGATTATTTTCATGAATGGTTTTGTTGATATCATCCTTTATTTGTTCTTCAAACAATGATTTCAACACAACTGCGGCTGCACCATTTTTTTCAATTTCAATGATGCTTTCAACAGAATTAGTTAAGCCAGAACTACCAACAATAATGGGGTTCTTCAATGACAACCCCATGTAGCTGGTCGATAAATCTATCATTTTAAAATTATTTTGAGTTGATTAATTTAATATTAGAAATAGTATTCAATTTTGCTGTTTTCGCATTTTTTGCAAAAAAAAATTATTTTAAGACATCTTTTATCTCACTTAACTTTCCATCGGTGACAGAAGGTTTAATATGAAGTATATGAGCCATTAATGGATAAAGCTGAATATTTGAGATTGTTTTCCTTTTATAATTCTTTTTAAAACAGCTGCCATATGCATAAAATATTCCGTGCATTTCAATATTTGTATTATCATAGCCATGAGCACCACCCACAAGAGGTTTGTCCTTTTTTAAAGAAATGCTCCAACTGCTGTCGGCAAGTACTACCAAATCACCAATTCGGCTATTGTTGTTATAATGCAAACGTGCAGGGACCTCTTTTGTTTTCCAAACCTTTAAATGAGGTAGTTTCTTCAGTGTAAGATAAACAGAATCAATGCAATGTTCGGCAGCTGAAATATTATAAGTAGGATTATATCCATAGATTCCCTTTATCCATTGAGGTTTAATGAAATTATCTATAATAATATCCTTTTCTATATTTATAGCTGACATTCCATGATCCGAAGTAATAATTACATTTATTTGATTGCCAATGGCAAGTCTTTTTATTTTATTGACCAATTCCCACATTAAACTGTCGAGCGAAATAACCATTTCTTGGGTTTCTTTTCCGAGAGGGCCAAAATCGTGACTAATTGCATCCGGTTCTGGAAGGTAAAATAAAATCAGATGCGGACGTTCTCTTTCGGGCAATTGCAACCAATGCATCACAGTATCCACCCTCTGATTGAATGGAATTTTATTTTCATACACTTTCCAGTAAGAAGGCTGAATACCTTTTATTAACGCTTCGGAACCTACCCAATAAAACGAAGCCGTTTTCACTCCTTGTTTTTCGGCAGTTACCCAAATAGGTTCCCCTCCATAAAATCTACCATCCATTACCGTTTTGCTATCTCCTATTTTATAGGTTTGTTTCAACAAAGGATCATAAAATTTATTTTGAACAATTCCGTGATGTTCTGGATATAATCCTGTTGCCATACTGTAATGATTAGGAAATGTAACAGTTGGAAAACAAGGTTGAATAGATTGTACCTTTACACCCATTTTTGCAATGGAGTCAAAATAAGCTAAATGATAGATTTCAGGGTAATCCCAACGAAATCCATCCAAAGAAATAACAATTAGATAAGGCTGCTTTTCAATTTTTGACTGGGCAAAAAGCTGGAAAGAGTTTATAAATATAACTATTATTAAACCAAGAAACTTCTTAGTTATTTTATTCATATACAGTTAGTTTAACAAATTACTTCATTAGAAATTCAATATTTTCTCCAACTTGAACTTCATAGGTTGGCTGTCCATATTTAAAAATCCGCATTGGACGCACACCTTGTAAAGTGATGGTGTTACCTTCGACGAGCAAATAGGTAGCTTCTCTTAAGCCAACAACATAAATATTCTGATTGACTTTCAGAAACTCTTCTATTCGTTGTTCACGGGTTTCGCCACCATGGCCCTCGGGATTGGCATCTAAATAATGAGGATTTATTTGAAAAGGAATCAAGTCAGTACAGTTAAAACTTTCGGGTTCGATGATGGGCATATCGTTGGTTGTTTTTAAAGATGGACATGCCACATTAGAACCAGCACTCCAACCCATATAAGGAGTTCCCATTAAAACTTTATTCTTTATAACATCCATCAATTTCAATTTGTGCAACATATACACCAGGTGAAAAGTATTTCCACCACCTACAGCAATTGCTTCAGCATCATTAATTGCTTTTATAGGATCAGTTTCATTTTGGATACCATAAACGTTGCTGCCTAATTCAGTGAATACTGCATTTACTTTCGAAGTATATTCATCGTAAGTAACCCCCACTCCGGCATATGGAATAAACAAAACTTTTTTGATAACATTGCATTCTAAAAAATTTCTTATTGCTTGACGAGGCCAGCCTAAATAAGCTTCTCCTGAATTGGTTGAGTTACTGATTAACAACATCTTTTTCATTCTCTGATTTTTAAATGATTAAATAGGCTTTCCTTTTATTGTATATTGCAAATAATGTAATGAATATACGCTACAAAATTAAGCAAAAATCTTGAACAATTTTGATAAGTGTTTCAAATTAAGGCAAGATGATATGAATTAATTCTTTTAATATCAATCATTAAGCAGTTTTAAACATTAAATATATTATTAACATTTCATTGATACATTATTTTCAAGAACTTACGTTAATTATAATAATGTAAGTAATATTGCATTCAAGTATAATTATTAATAAATTTGCAAAAAAATACACAACCCTTCAAATGAAATTCAAATTCAAAAAAACACTTTTTATTCTAAGCATACTATGCCTATATATCCCATCGTTCGCACAAGATTGGGTGGAAAAAATGCAAGATCCTACCATAAATTTTAAGGAAGTCCAAACAGCTTTTAACAACTATTGGAAAGATAAAGAAGTTGGTAGATCAAAAGGCTGGAAACAATACAAAAGATGGGAACACTTTATGCAGCCTCGCGTATTTCCATCTGGTAACAGAAGCAAAATTGAAACAGCATTGAAAACTTTTAATGAATACAAATTTAATAAATCATTAAAATCTACTTCATCTTCAAACTGGCAAGCCTTAGGCCCATTTGCTCCCCCAGCAAATGGAGGTGATGCAGGAAGAATAAATTGTATTGCTTATCATCCAACAGATATGAATATAATGTATGTAGGCTCTCCCAGTGGTGGCCTATGGAAAACCATTAACGGAGGAAATACATGGGTTGCTTTAACTGATAATCTTGCTGTTGTAGGAGTTTCCAGCATTATTGTTGATTATTCAAACCCAAATATCATATATATTGCCACAGGAGACGGAGATGCAACTGATACTTATTCGATGGGAATACTTAAATCCATTGATGGAGGAAATAGTTTTCAAGCTACCGGACTCAATTATTCAATAGATTCAAAAAGAAGTATCAGTAAAATAATCATCAACCCTCTTAACCCTCATACTATATTTGCAGCTACATCTTCTGGTATTTTCAGAAGTTTTAATGGAGGAAATAGCTGGGATAACACTTTTTCAGGAAAAGTAATAGACATATGCTACAAACCCAGCGATACAACTATTTTATATGCGACTACCAAAACTGATTTCTACAAATCAACAGATGCTGGTGAGAATTTTTTTTATAAAGCCATTACTTTAGCATCACCTACAAGTAGAATTGAAATTGCAGTAAGTCCCGCCAATCCAAATTATGTTTATTTATTAACTGGCAAATATTCCGACCAGAGTTTTGCCGGACTTTATCGTTCAACAGACAGTGGCGAAAACTTCACCACCAGGTCTACAACACCAAATCTATTAGATTGGTCTACAGACGGCTCAGGAACCGGCGGTCAGGCCTGGTACGATTTATCCATTGCAGCCTCCCCTATTAATGCCGAAGAAATCTATATTGGAGGTGTAAATATTTGGAAATCAACAAATGGAGGAAGTAATTTCTCATTGAGTGCACATTGGTATGGAGGAGGCGGAAAACCAAAAGTTCATGCTGATATTCATGCATTAAAATTCAGCCCTTTCAACATTTTATTTTCATGTTCTGATGGTGGAGTCTCAACAACAAACAATGGTGGTACAAACTGGACTGACAAAAACAATACATTGTCAATAGCACAAATATACAAATTAAGCGTTTCAGAAACACAACCATCTACTATTCTAACCGGATGGCAGGATAATGGGAGCAATTTATACCGAAACAACAACTGGTATCAAGTTTATGGTGGTGATGGCATGGATTGTATTATTGATTATACCAATCCTGCAATTTTTTACACAACAACACCTAATGGCATCATCCACAGAACGGATGATGGTGGAAGTAATTACATTACAATTTCAGGCAATATTACAAGTCAGGAAACAGGTGCCTGGGTAACTCCTTATGTAATTGACCCCATTAATCATCAAACACTATATGCTGCTTATAAAAACGTTTGGAAAACTACTGACAAAGGTAATAACTGGACAAAAATCTCTAGTTTCCCTACTTCTATTGAGCTAAAATCTATAGCAGTTGCAAAATCTAATCCTAATTATATTTATACAGCTACAGATAATGCAATTTATAAAACAGATAATGGAGGAACTAGCTGGACAGATATTTCTCATGGACTAGCAGGAAGTGCAATTACCTATATTACTGTAAGCCCTACTGATCCGGAAGTACTTTGGGTAAGTTTTTCAGGCTATTCTGCCGGACAAAAAATATATACTTCCCGAAACGGAGGCGTAATCTGGACAAATTATTCAGGATCATTACCAAATCTACCTGCCAATTGCATAGCAGGAGGAAACCAACCCAACGAAGCACTTTATATAGGAATGGATGTAGGTATTTATTATCGTGACACATCCTTGACTGACTGGGTATTATATTCAAATAACCTGCCCAATGTTGTCATAAGTGAATTAGAAATTTCAGCTTCTGCAAATAAAATCAGAGTGGCGACTTTTGTTAGAGGCGTATGGGAATCTCCGCTTTATACTCCAGCTTCTGTTGACGAAAACAAAGAGCTCCCTCTTCAACTTTCGATATTCCCATCTCCTACAACTGGCATATTAAGTATTGAAATGAATGAAATTGGTAGTTCTGACGCAAGTATTGAAATTTTTACAGTTGAAGGTAAAAAAGTATTTAGCACAAAGACTAAACTTACAAAACAAAACTTTAAACTAGATTTTTCAGAACATGTAAATGGGATATATTTCGTTACTGTTAAAACAAAAGAAAACACTTACAAAGGTAGTTTTGTCAAGACGTCTAAATAATTTAAATGAATCGAAACATGAAATATTTAATTAAATTTTCAGTTTTTACCCTTATTGTTTTTTTAGCAATCTCTTGCAATAAAAACAAAGAAAAAAATGAACAATTGGTTACCGAGAAAATCCAGTATGATGTAAACATTAAAAATTCAGACACTGAATTAGATTGGTGGATTCAAAACATCGAAGGACCTCAGAGAGATAAATTTATTAATTTCTTCATGGATGCTATTGATGAAAATAAGTTGAAAATATTCAACATGAATCATAATGAAGTTTCGTTGGAAAATGTAGTTAGCAATTTATTCACATTCGACACGATTCAATTACAAAAAAACGGGAAGAAAAAACAAATTATTGATACTGTTTTTGTGAGTAACTTATTCAATATCAAAAGTATTACAAAAATTCGTTTCGACGAAAAATGGACTTTTAACGAAAAGACATTAATGATTAACAAAGATATCAAAGGCTTCTGCCCTTTGCTTGTAAATAAAAAAACCAGTAATCCTACATCTTTCCTCGAACTACCACTTTTTTGGATTTATCCTGACACCACTTCAAAATCAGATACCAACCGCAATTTTATAATTACAAAAAAGATACAATATGATGTTTTTATTAAATCAACAGATAAAGGAAAAGATTGGTGGGTTGAAAATATTGAAACAACTGATCGTGAAAAATTTCTAAAAACCATACTAGACGTGGCTTCTAAAGGAAAATTAAAAGTCTATGATTTTTTCATGAATCCACTCGACAAAAATAAATTCGCTGCTTTAATTCATAGAACTGATACTGTAGTTATGCAAAGACTATATGAGCCTTTTGATAATTACGACACCGTTGTAAAGTACGACTTTGATCAAAAATCAATTTTAAAAATGCGGTTTATTGAAGAATGGTCATTGAATGTTCAAACTTTTAAATTTTACAAAAAAGTATTGGCGATTTGCCCTTTGGTTGAAGGTTTAGACGATAAAGGAAATGTAAGAGGTTATACACCTTTATTCTGGATTTATTTTAATGAAGCCTTATTAACTTCAGAATAACTCATACTATCTTAATGGAATATCAATACCATCAACTTAAAAACGGAATCCGGCTTGTTCATAAATATGCAGATAGTAATGTAGCGCATTGTGGTTTAATCATCAATACAGGTTCTCGTGACGAAACCCAAGCCGAAAATGGTATTGCTCACTTTATTGAACACTGTATTTTCAAGGGTACTCAAAAACGAAAATCATACCACATATTAAACCGTCTTGATAGTGTAGGCGGTGATTTAAATGCTTATACTACTAAAGAAGAAACTGCAGTTTATGCTTCATTCCTGAATGAATATTATCCAAGAAGCCTTGAATTAATTGCAGATATCGTTTTCAATTCAACTTTCCCTGAAAAGGAATTAAAAAAAGAAAAAGAAGTCGTAATTGAAGAGATTAACTCATACAAAGACAATCCCTCAGAACTCATCTTCGACGAATTTGAACAACAAGTCTTTGCAAATCATCCAATTGGAGGAATGATATTAGGCAGTCCTTCAAATGTAAGAAAGTTCGAATCAGGGCATTTAATTAATTTTATAAAAAACAACTACAATACCGACGAAATGGTTATTTGTTCTGTTGGGAAGATTAATTTCAGTCATTTAGTCAAACTTGTGGATCGTTTCTTCAGTGAATTTAAAAAGAATTTCAGAACAAAGCAAAGAAATCCGTTTTTAAATTACCAACCAACAAACCTAAGCAAAAACAAAAAAACATTTCAATCACATTGTTTAATAGGGAATATTGCATTTGCTGTTAAAGATGAACGGAAAACAGCCCTCACATTGCTAAACAACCTCTTGGGTGGCCCCTCTTCCAATTCAAGATTAAGTATCGCGCTTCGCGAAAAAAAAGGACTCTCATACAATGTTGAATCAAATTACACCCCCTATTCTGATACAGGTTTGATAAACATCTATTTTGGTACGGATAAAGAAACTTATCATAAAGCGATACAAACCGTTTTTAAAGAATTAGAAAAGCTTAGATGCATAAAACTTGGCAGCCTTCAACTACATAGTGCAAAAAAACAAATTACTGGTCAAATTGCGATTGCTTATGAATCAAATCTAAACGAGCTACTCTCCATCGGTAAGAGTTATCTGGTATACAACAAAGTAGATACAATCGAAGAAGTTTGCAAGAAACTTGATGCAGTTACTGCAGAAGAGCTTTTAACTATAGCTAATCAAATATTTGACCCCAACCAATTAAGCATATTATCTTATACCTCAAAATAATCGGCCTATGTTTTCAATGATTCATCCAGATTATGAAGCCTATTCAGAAAAGTATTCTTCCCCTGAAAGTGAAATTTTAAATGAATTAAACAGGGAAACCAATCTTAAAGTTATGTTACCCCGTATGTTATCAGGTCATTTGCAGGGAAAACTTCTGAAAATATTCAGTTGTATGCTGCAACCTCATCATATACTTGAAATCGGAACTTATACGGGCTATTCTGCAATTGCACTCTGTGAGGGCTTACAGGAAAATGGGTGTTTACACACTATTGATATCAACCCAGAACTTGAAGCTATTTCGCTGAAATATTTCGAAAAAGCTGGTTTAAGGAATAAAATCAATCATTATATTGGGGATGCACTTGAAATCATTCCTTTAATCGATCAACGTTTTGACCTGGTTTTTATTGATGCTGATAAAGAAAATTATATCGCTTATTTTAAACTTATTATTGACAAAGTAAGAAAAGGAGGCATCATTATAGCTGACAATGTTTTATGGAGTGGAAAAGTACTTAATTCAGCAACACCCAACGACAAAGAAACCAAAGGCATAATTGATTTTAACAATTTTGTCCAAAACGATCAACGCGTAGAAAATCTATTACTTCCATTCAGAGATGGCTTAATGATAATGAGAAAAAACTAGTATTCATGCATTTTATATTGTCAAATCAACCAATATTATAATTTTATTATTTAGAATAATAAAGCCAATTATGTAACGTTAATAAAGCTTAAGTATAATAATCCAACATATTTTGAGAAAAAATTTCGGTATCTTCATCTTCTTCTTATTGTTTAGCTTATCTTTTGTTGCTTCTGCTCAAATAGGAGGAAGTTCTACCTATCAGTTTCTAAGCCTTCCTAATTCAGCAAGAGTTGCAGCCTTGGGCGGTAATTTTTTAACTATCAAAGATGATGATTTGAGTCTTGCCATTGCTAACCCATCCTTGATTACACCATCGATGAATCATCAAATTGCGTTGAGTTATATCAGTTATTACTCAGATGTAAATTACGGATTTGCAGCCTACTCCCGTTCAATTAATAAAATCGGAAGCTTTGTTGGCAGTTTACAATACATCAACTATGGAACTTTTACAGCAGCAGATGCCAATGGAGATAAATACGGAACATTCAAAGCTGCAGAATATGCTATAAATATCGGTTGGGGCAGATTGTTGGATTCGAATTTTTCGATAGGCAGCAATCTTAAAACAATTCTATCTTCATTGGAAACCTATTCATCTTTTGGACTGGCTGTAGATATTGCCGCAACTTATCAAAGTAAGAACAAAAGATTTACAACTTCATTGATGCTTAAAAATATTGGCAGACAACTTTCATATTATACTGAAGGCAATCGGGAAGCACTGCCTTTTGAAATCCAATTTGGTGTTTCCGAAAGACTCAAACATGCTCCTTTTAGGTTTTCGCTTTTGTTAAATCACTTAGAAAAATGGGACTTAAGCTATGAAGACCCTTTAAATCCCTCCATAAAAATTGATCCACTCACAAAAGATGTAATAACGAAAAGTGGATTTACAAAATTTGGAGATAATTTACTAAGGCACTTTGTTCTTGGCGTAGAGTTTATTCCATCCAACAACTTTAACATCCGACTAGGATATAATTATCAACGCCGTCAGGAGATGAAACTCGAATCAGCCTTATCAACTGTTGGATTTTCATGGGGATTTGGTTTCAGGGTTGCTAAATTCAATTTTAGCTATGCCCATGTTATTCAAAACTTAGCAGGATCATCTAACTTTTTTACGATAGCTACAAATTTATCTGCGCTATAAAACCTAATTTACTAAAAAACAAAAAACCTTCCATTTCTGAAAGGTTTTTTATGCTTAAGCTATTGATTATAAATTAAATGCTTTTTTAATTGTTGCAACGTAATCTAAATTTTCCCAGGCAAAAAACTCAACTTCTTTATAATAATGTTCTTTGTCTCCAATTTTCTTGGTTTTAGTATCCTTATTTTTGTAATAAACTTCGACTTCTTTTTTTACAAAATCTCTTCCAAAATGACCATAGCTGGCTGTAGCATGAAAAATTGGGTTTTTTAAACCAAATCGCTTAACAATTGCAAAAGGACGCATATCGAAAATGGCATTAATTTTTTCAGCAATTTCACCATCACTCAGTTTCTTTCCTGATTTGTCATTCACTTTAGATGTTCCGTAAGTATTAACATATAAACCAACTGGTTGTGCAACTCCAATTGCATAGGCTACCTGTACCAGCACTTCGTCAGCAACTCCAGCAGCTACAAGATTTTTAGCAATATGACGGGTAGCATAAGCTGCAGAACGATCCACTTTTGAGGAATCTTTTCCCGAAAAAGCACCACCACCATGTGCACCTTTACCACCATAAGTGTCAACAATTATTTTACGGCCGGTTAATCCGGTATCACCATGAGGGCCACCAATTACAAATTTTCCGGTAGGATTTACAAATAACTTAAAGTTTCCTTTCAACATCTTTATAACATTGGATGATAAAGTATTCACTTTTGTAACTCTAGGAATCAATATTTTAAGAACATCTTCTTTAATTTTTTCTAACATTTTTTCTTCGGTATCGAAATCATCGTGCTGGGTAGAAATTACGATGGTATCAATACTTTCAGCTTTCCCATTGTCGTTATATGCAATAGTAACCTGCGATTTGGCATCTGGGCGTAGGTATTTCATTTCTTTACCTTCACGTCGAATTTCAGCCAACTCTTGTAGTAAAACATGAGCTAATTCGATAGGCATTGGCATAAAGTTATCCATTTCTTTACAGGCATAACCAAACATCATTCCCTGATCACCTGCTCCCTGGTCTTCTTCATTTTTACGTTCAACCCCTTGATTGATATCACTCGATTGTTCATGAATGGTAGAAATAACTCCGCAAGAATCAGCATCAAAACGATATTCGGCTTTGGTATAGCCTATTTTTCGAATAGCTTCACGAGCAACAGATTGAACATCAACATATCCTTTTGTCTTTACCTCTCCACTACATACAGTTAAACCTGTGGTAACCAATGTTTCACATGCTACTTTCGATTCAGGATCGAAACGTAAAAATTCATCTAATAATGCGTCAGAAATTTGATCGGCAACTTTGTCTGGATGACCTTCCGAAACGGATTCGGATGTAAATAAATATCCCATTTTTATTTTTTAAAATTAGTAACTAATTGACGTATGGAATTTTATGATTGAAGGTAGGAGAAAATATTATTTTAGCATTTTTTTCCAGTGGTTGCAATCAATCAAATCTTTCCACTGTGCAAAAGTAATGATTTTTTATAAACAGCATTTAATTTTTTAATAAATATATCAAATTTTTGAAAAAACAAAACCCGATTAAAATATCTTTCCTTTGGAAAAATTCAGTATGATTAATTTAAGAAAATCTTACTTCTTAGTCAGTTCATGAAAAACTTTCTCCAGCTTTTCTTCTTCTTTGTGAATGGTAAGTACAGATAAATGCTTGCTTACAGCAAAATTAAAAATATCTTGACGTAAATCTTTTTGACTACTGCATTCAATTTCCCAGGTGTTTTCTTTAATCTTGGTTAGATGCTGGACTCCTTCTATGGCTTTTAGTAATTCAATATCGAAAGCTTTATCAAATTCAACAGTAATTATGCTCCTGTTAAAAAACGCATTTGAAAGCTGAGCTGTAGCAGCATCTGCAACAATAATTCCCTTATTGATAATAATAGCTCTTTGGCATATGGCTTCTACTTCCTGCATGATATGTGTTGAAAGCATCACCGTTTTTTCTTTGCCTATTTCACGGATTAAATTCCGGATTTCAACAATTTGATTGGGATCTAAACCTGAAGTTGGTTCATCGAGAATCAAGACTTCAGGATCATGGATCATGGCTTGAGCAAGGCCTACACGTTGGCGAAAGCCTTTTGATAATGCACCGATTTTCTTTTTGTGTTCAAGCTCTAATCCAGTAATAGCTATCATCAAATCAACCCTTTCTTTGGTTTTTGCACCCAACTTATGAATACCTGCAATAAATTCGAGATATTCTCTTACGTACATATCCAGATAAAGCGGATTATTTTCAGGAAGATAACCAATTCTTTTCCTGACTTCAATAGATTGATCCAAAATGTCATAACCATAAACACTAATTTCCCCTGATGTTGGAGGAATAAAGCACGTTATTATTTTCATCAATGTAGATTTCCCTGCACCGTTTGGACCAAGCAAACCTACTACCTCACCAGGCATAATTTGAAAACTTATTTTATCCAGGGCTTTTTGTTTGCCATATAATTTAGTGATATTGTTTACTTTAATTGACATAATGAGATTATTTATAACTCAGCGAAATTAGTATAAATCCTTTAAGTAGCCAAGAATTTAAGCTTTTTTATACTTTCATTTTTTTGCAAAAAAAATAACAGTATGAATATTTCATTCATACTGTTATTTTAAAATATAATCAATCAGAAACTATAAAGTTCTGAATGTGTATGTCTTATTTTTTATCAAACGTTTCGTCAGAAACAGTAAGTTTTTTTCTTCCCTTAGCTCTTCTTGCCGAAAGGACTCTACGTCCGTTGGCAGTTGACATTCTTTCTCTAAATCCGTGTTTGTTTTTTCTTTTTCTAACTGATGGTTGAAATGTTCTTTTCATTGCTCTAAATTTTAAAGGACTGCAAAAGTAGTGTTTTTTTTGAAACCAACAAAATATTTCTTTAATTATTTATATAAAAATAAGGCAACCCTAGAGCTGCCTTATTTAAATTGATACTAAGCATTCTATTTAGTAACTACCATCCTCTTAACAAGGCGTTTGCCTTTAAACTCGAGTGTGTAATAGTAAACGCCTGCTGAAAAATCTTTTACATTTAGATCAATCAAATGATTAGCTGCGCTCACTTTTTCCTGAACAGAGTATACTTTTTGTCCGAAAAGGTTCATAATATCAAACTTAATCTCACCTGAAGTTGGCAAATTGTATTCGATATTAGTTAATCCAGTCGTTGGATTGGGCAAATTCTGTCCTAACCATAACATTTTTTCGTCAAATTCGTTGATACCAACGCCCAAACCTGTAATATTAATCGACGAAGGATTTCCTGAACATATAGCACTTATTCCATTTACCGAAAGCACTCCATTTGTAGCACCAGTTCCGAAATTAATAGTAACCGATGCTCCGGTTCCGTTAATCGTTACACCAGTAGCCGGAGTATAAACCCAGTTGTAAGAGGTAGCATTAGCCAATGGGGTAATCGAATATGCATTCCCTGTTGAACCCGGAGTTACAGTTGTTGGCCCGGTAATAAAACCAGCTGTAACAACATTACAGATAAGAACCGACTTACAAACAGTATCATTGTGTTTATACGCATCATTAGGTAATCGGGTAAAGGCACACAAACTAAATGAAAGACCAGAAGGTATCGTCATTGGATTAGGAAACGTATACTCGGCAGTTGCACCTGCAGCTAAACTTCCAGTCCAGATACCATCAACAGGAGTCAACAAACCACGTTGATAGGACAATGGAATATTAGTCTGAGTTAGCGTTCCAAAGTTTTTAATTTCAACTTTAACAGTTGTAGTACCTTGATTAGCAATAGTGCCTGGTTGGAGTATCTGAGTAATCCCAACATCATTTTGGGCAGAATTTACATTTACACTTTTGCAGCTATTATTATTTTGAACATAGATATCACCTACCACTTCAGTATAAGCACATATTGAATATGCTTGAGTTCCCACCTGGAATGTTTGGGTAAATGTATAATTCGAAATAGCTCCTGGAGATAAAGGACCAGGCAGTGTTCCCATTTGAACAGCACCACCTGCTAACTGATACCTTACAGGAATATTCGTTAAAACATCTGTTCCAAAGTTTTTAACAGTCACCGAAACAGTTACAATATCACCTACCAAAGAAGTTGAGGTTGGAGTAGTAATTGCAATTACACCTCCATCTTGTGGAATTGGAGCTAAACTTAATTCAAAATCATCAATGGCCCAACCTTTCATAGCAGAAACTGTTGCACCAGAAATAAATGTAAACCTAAATTGAAGAATGTTACCAAGATTGCTCAGATTTTTAACACAATATTTTGAAAGTGTCCAGTTGGTATTTAGACCAGTCCAGCTATTGGTAGCTGTATTGTACCAGTTAGAGGCATTGGTGTCATTTTGAATACCTAATGTCAACCAAGCACCACTCCCATTCAAATATTCAATATACCCATAAGCGCCTGCATCAAACTGACGCCATTGCCAAAACTTTAATGTATCGGGTTGCATAACGGAAATATCAAATACAGGGCTGTATAAAACACTCAGATTGTTTGGAGAATAACTGGCACTTAAATCAGTAACCCAAGCATTAAGCGGACTATGCGCTGCACTCAGCGATAAAGAAGCCGGTACACCTTGTTCCCATAAATTAGATATTGTCAAACCACCGGCAGTATCCGTTGCAAACCAGTATTTATTGGTTTCAAAATCATCAATATAAGGTGGTGAAGTAGAATATTCCTTAAATACTTTGGCATACAAAGTATCGTTCAAATAATTAACATCTCCAACAATACCGTTTGTAAAAGCTTTAATAGTATTTAAACCTTGTTGAAGTGTTATATTCTGTATCACAGAATCTTCAGCTAATGAAAGCAAATGACCGTTCCATGGATGAACTACCGGAGGAGCTCCATTGATTACATAATTCATATTAGCTGAATTTAAAGAATCACTACCATAGTTACGAATAAAGAAAAGAGGTGTTTGCAGCATAGGTGAGGTATATGGCACAAAAGTTCCGACACCAATCATCCTGCTGATACCACCATCGTGAGGAATCGGAGGAATAATTGCAACCGTATAATCTTCGGTTTCGCCCCAACTATAAGTATTGCATGGCCCTACAGTAGAAGCCGAACCACTTTCCTGAACTGTTATACGCATTCTTGTTAATCCGGGAAGGGCAGTATATGGAACTGTAACATTTCCAATGAGAGTTGTAATTGTAGTTCCATCATAAGCACCTCCAAAAGCCATTTCTTGGGGTTCTTGAAATACACCATCACGATTGTAGTCAATAAAAACTTTCATATAACCGCTATAAGCATAAGTGCCTGAGTAAATTACACTTAAAGATATCGGATAAGTGCTGCCCGGTTGAACTGATGCAGGGGTTAATGCTGTATAATCATTATACATACCCGTTGCTGCAGGGTTACCCATAATTGGTAAAGCATTTCCATGATTAATACCAGCAAAAATAACCTGACCCATATCTTCATCACCAGTATAAGTAGCAGAAGATATACAATAAACTGGAGGTAAATTAATTACCGCTTTTTTGGCAGTATCATTCTGATGAGCAGGATCCCCTACTAAATCAGTCCAAGCCATAATATTAAATGTATCGGGCTGCATATTAGAACTTAAATTTACAGTCTGAGCAAATGTAAAAGATTTTGTACCTGCTACAGCAACTGTATCTAACATCATTTGAGATACAACAGCATTGTTATCTAATTTATATTTCACCAAGAAATTGCTGATAGCAGTATAACCATAGTTTTTAACAATAACTTTTACTGAATCGGAAGCAGTTAAATTAACTGCTGTTACAGGGGCTGATATTGAAACAACACCTATATCTATTGCTGACTGAGTACCTACTGTTACAATGGAGGGAACTCTTTGACTAGAACATCCGGCTACATTTCCGCTTAATATAATATTAGGTCTGGTATTAGAAAGTGTACCTGTTCCTGTTGGAGGACTACTATCCTGGTATAAAGACTGGAAAGTATTACTGGTGGTTGTAGTTGAATAGTTGAAGTATGGGTAAGGAGTTGTACCCGTACCTCCATAATTTGCCTCTGTCAGTACCATTAAATTTCCGCTCAAATAATTGAACGCTGTTGATAATCCAATAGAAAACCATCCTGCAGTATTGAAAGATTGCGTTCCACTATAGACCAATGTTGCACCATTTATTAAATTAGCCCAGGTATCAGCAGTCATATTATTTCCCGTTATTTGTTTTAAATAAATTTTAATAGGGATATTTGTTGAAGCTGTTGTAGCAACATACCATTTTAATTGATTCATTAAACCAAAACCTCCTATTTCACTTGCCTGATAAACAGCTGCACTTCTGGTATATCCCCAATAGCAATAGAACGGATAGGTCTGATTAGTAGTCCCTGTCCCAATGGTTGCATTGAATGAACTTGAAGTACTTGATTGAACGTAAAAAGTATCGGTTAAATAAAGAATTGGCGTTACATAAGGACTTCCTGTATACAAAGCAGTCCCTCCTGTTGGCACATCATACCATTTAAATGGGTCATTGGTAGCAGAAGTCGCTACTAATGAAGCAGCTGTGGCATAAGGAATAATTACATTAGAAGTAACAGGATTTACCGGTGTGTGCATTGATTTAACATCAATCGTATCAGAATTATTAGATGAAATATTATCGTTGACTAAACTAACCCAAGTTTTGACATGGTACATTGAATCCGATGTGGTTACGGCTAAATTAACCGGAGTTGTAAATTTATAAAGATAACTTCCTCCTACTGCAATTGTTGCACCAATAGTATCAGTTACTATGGCTGTACCACCCAACGTTTGATAGCTAGCAGTTAATCCTCCACTGATTGGATTGATACCCTGATTTACAATCATAATTTTAACAGTGTCAGTTGTTAAACCACATCCTTCAGTTATTGGATAAGCTAATGACAAGCGGGCATCATACAAAGGTGTTCCAAAGAAATTTTTACAGATTTGATTGTTAAAAGTATTGGAATCACCGGCCAAAGTTGTGTAGGCACAAATTGTATTGTTACCAGCCGGTACTATCATATTAACAGGAAAAGTGACCGTATCAGAAGCCAGGCTCGCAATTGGAACAATTGGTGAGTAAACAAGATCAACTGCTGTTGCATTGTTTAATACATAACTAACAGTCAATGTATAGATTGAATCCGTTCCAAAATTCTTAATGGTAAGTTTCACTGGAACTGAAGTTGCTTCTGTTTCAACAGCATTGGGACGACTGATAACAGTAACCCCTGCATCATGAGGCAACAATGGAACTTCATCAGCACCAATCGTAGGATGAACAGCATCTCTCGTAAAACCGTCAATATCATCAGTAATACCTGCAACTGGTGTAGCCAGTGTACTCAATATTGTTGATAATAAATGTAAATCGGTAACACTGGTATACATTGGATTTACTGAAACTGAGTTTGCATCTTTTCCACTGGCAGTCTTTAGAGCTGTCAACGTATTTCGGTTTGCGGTCCAATAAGCCAATACACTTCCGGTTGTATAGATATTATTATAATTGGATAGTACAATAGCAGTTGCAGATGAAACATAATAAGCAAATCCACCGCCTGTATTCACAAAGTTATTATTCAGCAAATTCTGTTGCGTACCATAATAATGATACAAAGCATATCCATAAGTTGTTGATGGAACTGCAATATTTACAGAGTTATAATAAAAATTCAAATAATCACAATAATAAGGATAGATTCCATAATTGCTTGAAGAAGTAGATCCACCTGAAAGTGAAATCATATTGTTGGCAATCAATCCTCGCGAAGCGGCTGTACCTGAACAATAATACATATACAAAGCATATTGAGAGCCCGGTGTTGTAAGAATAATTTTATTCTTTAATATCTGAGCGGCATTGTTATTATAATTGAGGTAAACAGCATAAATATATGTGTTGGCTGAATTTGAATTTACTTCGTTCCCAATAATTTTAATAGAATCCTGATAATAGGAATAAATACCGGAATAATAAAAATTCAAAATTTTATTTCCTATAATTTCAGTTCCTTTCTTCAATGTTGACGTACTACTTCCATAGGTATAGATACCATAATATCCGTTGATGATTTTATTGTTCTGGTATTTATTATAGTAATTCGGAGTGCTGTAATCGTAAATACCAGCGATGGTATAGGATGTTGTTACAGGCATTTCCAAACTATTGTTTGAAAGAATGTTATGTGTAGCTCCATTTCTAAGTTCAACAACATATCCATAAGTGGCACCTAAGGCTTTTATTGTAATTTTTTCTATTCTGATGTAATCGGCACTATCAAGCAACAAGGTGTAACTTTCCGTTGAAAGTGATGCTGTATATTGCAAAATAACACCTGAGCTATCTCCACTAGCAGAGCGGAATGTAATTGTATTAACAGCAGAAGCGCCAGGGATTTCAGGAATTCTTAGTTGTTCGTTGTAAGTACCATTATCTACTAAAAAGTTAACATTTCCGCATACTCCGGCAATTTTCAAGGTGTTTACAGCAGCATTAAATGTTGGGAAATTATGAAAAACGCCTCCTGATGTGTCACCTATTGTATAATTACCATTCAAACATGCAGTAAAACAAGTACTGAACAATGTATCATTTGAAGCTGTTGTATCCACAGCCACACCATTGGGATGCTGGGTCCAAGCTTTTATACAATACAAACCACCACTGAATGTTTCATTCGCTATTGTTATTGTAGTATCTAAACCACTCGGAATATTTCCATTAAAATTATAAAGAGGTTTTGCAACCCCATTCAAAGTCCATGCAACTCCGGCACTGTATAAATGAGCCTGTCCGAAGTTTTTAATTTTTACTTTTATCGGTGTGGAAATACCAGAAGGAGTTGCACCATTTGGATTAACCAAGGCTGTTATTCCGGCATCATTCATTGGTGGAGGACCAACATTGACAATAGCAGGAGTTCTCGGACTACTGATACATCCGGGAATCATGCCCTGAAGTTTTATGTTTGGGCGTTGGGTAAAGGTGTAAGTAGCTGTTGTAGTAGGGCAAACACTACCTACATCAGCGCGATAATTAGTAGCAGATATAAATGAAGTAGTAGTTTGATTAACTATTCCGTTGGTAGTATAAGAAGATGCTCCGGCATAATTATCATAACAATTTTCAATAACGATGTTATCAATACCATTCCATACAAAAGAAGCAGTAAAGTTATAAATATTCCAACCAGTTGTAGGCATTAAGGATGCATTGGAAAATACCTGAGTTAAACCAGTTACAAAAGTAGTAGTCAATGCTGCAAGGTTCGTATGTCCAATTTTAATTGTATAATTTATCATAGCAGCACCAGGAGGAGTAACAACATCAAATCCCAATGAACTAATCACACCTGCCTGAATACCCAATGCATTCAACTCAGCTTTTGTAATTAAATATTGCTCTTTTGATCCGGTATAATACTGTCCAAAGGGAGATGGATATGTTGTTGTTGTATTTTGAATAACATCTGTTCCAACAGTAGCATTTGCGGTATAATTTGTATTCGCTTCAACATAAAAGGTATCTGTTGCGTACAAAAAGAAAGGTGTTGTAAAAGGAGAACCCTGGCCTATTGAAATTCCACCGGTCAAATCACTGAACCAGTTAATACTCCCTACACTTCCAGAAGCTGTCAGTGTTGCCGTATTCCCATTATAAATACTGATATTGTTAGTTGTAGGAGGCAGTGGTGTTAAACGTGACAAAACAGAATCCTTTATCAATATGTCATTGCTAGGAAAAGCATCAGCCAATGTAATTACTTTAGCTGTAACTTTAATATATCTATCTGTAACAGGAGCAGCAAAATTAGCCAAGGTTGTAAATGTATATTGAAGTGTATCATAAGCTGGAACAACGATATTGATAACTTCAGGTGTAATATAACTTCCATTATCTAATTTATACGTAACGCTAGTATTCGTGCTATTAAGTGGAGTACTGCCATGGTTAAATATTTTTATAGTAATGGGCACCTGGTATAATGCACAACCTGTTGGAGTAACAATGGATGATATACCGGCTTCGCTGGCTGGAAAAGTGACAGTTGCGATAATTGGAACTCTGGGTCCTACACATCCGGCAACACTTCCGCTTATTTTAATATTTGGCCTTGAGGTAGAAACATATCCAGTAGTTGTAGGAGGTGAACTATCTGCATAATTATACTGATGTTGATTATTGGTTGTTGTAGAGTATGCAAAATACGGGTAAGATGAAGTTCCTGTTCCTCCATAATTGGCTTCACAAAGCACCATTAAATTACCTGATAAATAATTAAACAAGGTACTTAAATTAACAGCACTCCATCCAGAGGAATTAAAAGTTTTAGTCCCATCGTAAACCAGCGTGGCACCACTGATAAGGTTAGCCCAGGTATCAGCTGTCATTGTTGTGAGTGAAGTTTGTTTAAGGTAAATTTTAATAGGCATTGCAGTTGTAGCCGTAGTGAGTACATTCCACTGCAACTGATTGATCATTCCAAAACCACCAATTTCGTTTGCCTGATAAATTGAAGCACTTCGGGTATAACCCCATAAACAATAAAAAGGATAATTTTGTGAAGATGTACCTGTTCCTACAGTTGCACTTATCGACGAACTGGTTTTAGATTCAACATAAAAAGTATCCGAGGAAAATAAAACTGGTGTAGTGTAAGATGAACCTGTATACAAAACGGTAGATGAGGATGGAGTATCGAACCAGCTGACGGGTCTGTTTGAAAGAGCATTCAGGATTACCGACGTACCATAAACAGTAGTAACATTCGTAACAATTGGAGCCGGAGGTGTATACATCGAAATCAACGACAAAACAGAGCTTGTATCGTTGGCATGTGCAAAATCGCCTGATAAATCTACCCAGGCTTTTAGTTTATAAATTGTATCGCCAAAAGTAACAGGGGAAACTGCCAGATCTACTTTTGTTGCGAATAAATATTGTATAGTATCTCCGGAATTAATGGTACGGTTGACCAATTCAGAAATGGGTGAATTCAGACTATCTTTCTTATAGCGAACTGTCATGGTATTAGGCAAGATAACATCAGTTCCAACATTTTTAATGACCACTTTAACATTTTCTGTAGAGGTTAATCCACAACCTCCAACAATGTTAAGAATTGAAATCAATGAAGCATCATTTGCAGGTGGCAAAAATTCGTCAGCGCCGATACAAGGTGGATTTAAACGAGGAGCACCATCAATATCAGTTGTAACATCTGCCAAATAGGTCCCCATTCCTTTTAATAAACCATTAAAAGTATGCAAATCGGTAGATGAATTAAAAAATGGATTCACAGCAATGGAATTGGTATCTTTTAAACTTGCTGCAAGCAATGTAGTTAAATTAGCATAATTAGTTGCATTCCAATATGCAAAGTTTGTTCCCGTTGAAAAATAGTTGTTATAATTTGAAGATGTAACCGATGATCCTTCAGCATATATTGGGTATTTGCTACTTAAGAGATTATTGTTTTTTAAATCAATACCTGAACTGGTCGTAACAATATTCATCGCTCTGGCATCTGAAGTTCCGGTGGAATTTGCAACAACAGAGTTTGCATAAACTTTATACTTTGTAACTGTATTCAATCGAATACCATAAGCTATCGTAGCACCATTGGTAATACTTACAAAATTATTGGCAATGATACCTTTGGTCGTATCAGTAGAAACACAAGTTTCGGCTAAAATACCATACATATTCGTACCTCCACTTAGTTTTACTGTATTTTTGGTAATCGTATTTAATATATTGCCATTTTGCAGATATATCCCATATTTATTAGTAGTTGTGCCAGAAGAAATTACTGTATTTGAGTCAATCATTGTAGAATCGACATATTGAGCATATATACCATACACAACAGCATTGTCTATGAAGTTATTTCTTATGAGTATGTTTTTTAATTTTGTAGCCGACAATCCTTTTACAGCAATTGCATAGGATCCATTTTGAATATAATTAGACTGTATTAAATTATTGGAATTGGCCGGGCTTGTTCCTTCAATACTTATCAGATATTGAGTAGTAGCAGTTCCAACAGCGCCTACAAAATAGTTTCCAATTATTTTGTTGTTGGTTGCACCTGCAGTTAAAACAATTGCAGCTGTATTTATTGGATCAGCAGGTGCAAATTTTATATTTTTAAACGTTATGTAATCGGCAGCATTTAACTTAACAATCCAATTTGCAGCGGCAGTGGACGTATGATTCATGATAACAGATGAACTGTCGTTGGTTGCCGATTTAAAAGTGATGGTATTCACATCCGAAGCACCCATTATTTCAGGAATAGTTAGCTGCTCAGAATAAGTACCTGGGTTAACATTAAATGTAACCGGACCATTGATACCACATTGAGTTAAACCAACTAAAACATCGGTAAAACTTAAAAAATTGGCAGATGCACCCCCAATAGTATAAGTACCACTTAATGGACCGGTACAGGCAAAAAATGAAGAAAATGCAGTATCATTGGCAACATTTTGGTCTACACTATCATTAGGCATATCTGTCCAAACCTTTAGTGTATGCGCTCCTACCGCTAAATTCAAATTAGCTGCCATAAAAACAGAAGTAGAATCTTTTAATAAACCACCTGACCAAGGAGCCGAAACGGGTAAATTTCCATCGATTGAATAATTAATATTCGCTTTATATAAAGAATCGATTGTAAAATTTTTAATTTTAACATTTACCGGAAATGAAGTTCCGGCAATAACACTTCCTGTAGGATTTACGATCTGTGAAATTCCGGCATCGGGAGTTGGGATGGGTAAATTAACAAACCCTATCGTAATATTTGGTCTATTTGTATTAACATTACCTGTAGTAGCAGTACTTGAAGCATAACGTTGATGAGTACCTGTAGGGCTGGTTGTATATCGGAAGGAAGGAGTGGAAGATGCAGCTGTTCCATTATTAGCTTCACATAAAACCATTAAATTTCCGGAGTTGTAATTAAATATAGTATTAAGATTTATAACACTCCACCCTATAGTGGGAAATGTCAATGTAGCATCATAAACAAGTACAGCTCCGGAAATTAAATTAGCCCAGGTATCCGCAGTCATGGCAGTAGCTGTTGTTTGTTTGATATATATTTTTGAAGGAATATTCACAGCTGCCTGGGCTGTAGAAACATACCATTGCAACTGATTGATTAACCCAAATTTATTGACTTCGCTGGCTAAAAATAAAGAAGCACACTTAGTATAATCGGCATTTGCTTTAAAAGGATAGTTAGCTGTGGAAGTCCCTGTTCCAACAATCACAGGAACAGCAGCTAAGAATTTAGTATAAAATGAATAATAGCCAGTTGTTGGCCTGAACGCCAAATTGTGAGAAGCCGATGCATCCCGGGCAGTTATGTTATAAGTTATAGTTCTTCCATAACCAACATAAGGAATCCCGGCTGTAAACAAACTATCGATGGTAGGCGATTTTTGCATTCCTAATTGCACAAAAGCCCCGTTTCCAATTTTATACGAAATATAAACGGTATCAATACCTGATGCATCTTTTACATAAGCAGAAACAAGATAAGAGCCACCGGAATACACTGTATCAATAGGATAAGCTATCATGGTAACCGAAGGAGGAGCTAGCTCCGAAATTGCTGCAGTTATTTTAATATCGTCCAATAACCACCCATATCTACCAGCTCCTGAAGGATTTCCGCTATAGGTATATTTAAATCTTAACTTTACATTGGCTTGATTGGCAGCGATAGAAGAAATATCAAATTTTTCATCTTTCCACCAGGCATTCGTTGGTTTGGTAAGGGTATCCCCAGAAAGCCAAGTAGAATAGGCACTTTCAGAAAACTTATAAACTCCCCCATTTTGAATAAGGGTACCACTTCCCAAATATTGAGCTTGACTCAATGCTGTCCAGTTACTACCTCCATCCAAAGAAATTTCAATGCTTCCTCCATCGGCGAAATACAATTTACAAATCTGAGAAAACTCAAAAACAACATTGGAATTTCCAATTGTTGAAAAAGAGCTGGTTGTCAGATAAATTGTTCTTCCTGATTGAAGTATATTTGAATCGGCTTTAACACCTGACTTGTAAAGATTGGTTGAAGCAGCCCATGCCTGGAAATTTGAAACAGGATATCCCAATGAATCTGCAGTTGTTGTTAGTCCAATAGTGGTAGATTCAAAATTTTCCTGAAATACAATTGTTTGCGCCGAAACAAAAAATGTCATCATAGCCGCAACTACAAAGAGTAGAACTTTTCTCATAAAAATTAAAGGTTAATGAATAAATTATATACTTATAAATTGATTTTGATTTTCTCACTAAATGAATACCAAAACAAGCTATTTACAAAACACCTGATAATCAATACATATTTTAACTTTGCCTTAAAAAAAAACCATTAAATTAATTAAATAATTTAATGACAAATATAACAGTATAAAAATAATTAACTTTTCTTAACGCACAAAAATAACAAATAAAATTTAATATCGAAGTTTTTAACAAAAAATAATAATAAAATTTCATAAATAAGATTGCATTCGTTAAGTCGATAAATGCTACTTATAAAAAAAAGGCAGCCCGATGGGGCTGCCTTTTTATAAAATTAAAGTGATACTTTATTTATTAACTACCATTTTCTTCACAAGACGTTTGC